>NZ_MKGS01000027.1:0-12712 GCF_002836905.1 Pseudomonas sp. 43NM1
GGCCTGGGGCGTGGCGGTCGCCATCACTTCACAAGCGGCGGTGTCGCGGCTGCTGTTCGGCATGGCGCGCGACGGCAAACTGCCGAAGGTGCTGGCCAAAGTCCATCCGAAACACAACACGCCGTACATCAGCATTTACCTGGTGGCCGTGCTGTCGCTGGTGATCTGCTACTTGTTCATCAATTCGGTCGACACCCTGACCTCGCTGGTGAACTTCGGCGCGCTGAGCGGTTTCATGCTGCTGCACCTGACCGTGATCAATTACTACTGGCGCCGGCAGAAATCCGGCCAGGTGATTCGTCACCTGCTGTGCCCGGTGATCGGCTTCATCATCGTCGCGGCCATCATGTACAACATGGGCGTTGATGCGCAGAAGCTCGGCTTGATCTGGATCGCGCTGGGTCTGGTCTATCTGTTCTTCCTCAACAAACTGGGCGCCAGCACAACGCTGCCGGACCCGAGCAACGTCTGACAATAAAAAGGGCGGCGTCTGACAACAAATCAGGCGACCGCTGCTTTAACGCGTGGAAACCGACAGTGATAGTCAGGTTCGGCGGAAAACCGTCGAACCCTTTGATACAGGAGTGCATCCATGCTGGTCTTACGTCCAGTCGAACTGACCGACCTGCCCCAGTTGCAGCAACTGGCCCGCGACAGCCTGGTGGGCGTGACCTCGCTGCCGGACGACAGCGAACGCTTGCGGGAAAAGATCCTCGATTCCAACGATTCGTTTAACCGGGACGTTGAAAGCAATGGCCCGGAAAACTACTTCTTCGTCCTCGAAGACCTGGCCACCGAGCGCCTGACCGGTTGCTCGGAAATCCTCGCCACTGCCGGGTTCGCCGAACCGTTCTACAGCCTGCGCAACCGCCACTTCACCAGCGCCTCGCGCGAACTGAACATCGAACACGGCGTGCCGGCGCTGTCGTTGTGCCACGACCTCAGCGGCCACACCTTGCTGCGCGGCTTTCACATTGACGCGGCGCTGGTGCGCACGCCGTTTTCCGAATTGCTTTCGCGCGCGCGACTGCTATTTATCGCGGCGCACGCGGCACGCTTTTCCGAAGCAGTGATTACCGAAATCGTTGGTTACAGCGATGAACAAGGCCAGTCGCCGTTCTGGAATGCCTTGGGCAAACACTTTTTCGATCTGCCCTACGTTGAGGCCGAAAGGCTGTGCGGGCTGCAGAGCCGGACGTTTCTCGCTGAATTGATGCCGCATTACCCGATCTACGTGCCGATGCTGCCGCCAGCGGCGCAGGAATGCATTGGCCGGGTTCACCCCGATGGCCAGGAAGCGTTCGACATTCTTGAGCGTGAAGGCTTCGAAACCAACAGTTACATCGACCTGTTCGACGGCGGGCCGACGCTGTTCGCGCGCACTTCGACGATCAATTCGATCACCCGCAGTCACACGGCGCGGGTGCAGCAGGTTGAGGTCATCGAGGCGCGTGGCAGTTATCTGCTGAGCAATGATTCGCTCAGGGACTATCGGGCGATTGTCGCCGAACTGGCATTCAACGATGGGCAAACGGTGGGTCTGAGCGCCGAGATGTGCGCCGCGTTGCACGTGACCGACGGCAGCCCGATCCGGCTGATCGCCCTGTGAGCATCACCCGGCCCCGCGCCCAACGACAGCGCCCGAGCACGTGCGCAAAAGGAGCTGCATCATGATTGTCCGCCCGGTTAGCGTCGCCGACCTGCCCGCCTTGTTGGCGCTGGTGCAACAGGCCGGTCCGGGGTACACCACCCTGCCGGCCAACGAGGAACGGCTCGGCCATCGGGTGCGCTGGTCGCAACGCACGTTCGCCGAACAAGTCGAGCGCGCCGACGCCGATTATCTGTTCGTGCTCGAGGACGATGATCAGCAAGTGGTCGGGGTCAGTGCGCTGACCGGCGCCGTCGGCATTCGCGAGCCCTGGTACAACTATCGGGTCGGGCTGACGGTGAATTCGTCGCCGGACCTGGGCATTCAGCGGCAGATCCCGACGTTGTTCCTGAACAATGAAATGACCGGGCAATCGGAGCTGTGCTCGCTGTTTCTGCGGCCGGATCAGCGTCAGGGTTATAACGGGCGTTTGTTGTCGCTGGGGCGCTTGCTGTTTGTCGCCGAGTTCCGCCAGTTGTTCGGCGAAAAAATGATCGCCGAGCTGCGCGGCAGTGCCGACGAGCAAGGGCGTTCGCCGTTCTGGGACAGCCTGGGCCGGCACTTTTTCCAGATGGATTTCAGTTATGCCGATCAACTGTCGGGGCTCGGCAACAAATCCTTTATCGCCGAACTGATGCCGCGCCAGCCGCTGTACACCTGCCTGCTCACTGAACAGGCGCAAGCGGTGATTGGACAGGCCCACCCGAACACGCAACCGGCGTTGAAAATTCTCAATGCCGAGGGTTTTGCGCATAAGGACTACATCGACATCTTCGACGGCGGGCCGGTGATTGAGGCGCCGGTGGCGAAGATTCGCACGGTGCGCGACAGTCAGCCGCTGATTCTGGGCATCGGTACGCCGGATGATCAGGCGCCGGTGTGGCTGATCCACAACCGACGACTGGAGAACTGCCGGATCACTACGGCCCAGGCACGGTTGGTAGGTAACAGCCTGATCGTTGATCGATTGACCGCAAAACGCCTGCAACTGCAACCGGGCAACTCGGTGCGCGCGGTGCCGTTGCCGAATCAGGAGCAGCAGGCTGTGGCGGCCTGACTGCAACACCATGCGCCCCTGTAGCAGCTGGCGAAGCCTGCGTCGGGCTGCGAAGCGGCCCTAAAATTACCGACCCGGTACGCTTTGTTCACTCGATTGAGTGAATTTGTTTATGCAGGTTTATCCAATTGCGAGCGCTGCGCACTCGGACGCAGCCTTCGGCAGCTGCTACAAGGGGCTCGGCAAACTGACCGAAATCCAGCCAAGCCCAACCCCGCCGAGAGCGGTATCGTTTCACCCGAGTTTAAATTCGTCATCATCTTTGCCGCGCTCGCGTGATAGCCTTTTGTTCCTTCGGCGTTGACAGTTTTGTTCAAGCCCTTCCATTCCAATGCAGTGGTGGAACTATATGTCCAGGCTTTCCCATCAAGATTTGCGCCGTAACTTTCGTCAATTGCTGGCCTCCGATACCTGCTATCACACCGCCTCGGTGTTCGACCCGATGTCGGCGCGCATCGCCGCTGACCTGGGTTTTGAAGTCGGCATTCTCGGCGGCTCGGTCGCCTCGTTGCAGGTGCTGGGCGCCCCCGATTTCGCCCTGATCACCCTCAGTGAATTCGCCGAACAAGCCACCCGCATCGGCCGCGTCGCCCAATTGCCGGTGATCGCCGACGCCGACCACGGCTACGGCAACGCGCTCAATGTGATGCGCACCATCGTTGAACTGGAACGCGCCGGCATCGCCGCGCTGACCATCGAAGACACGTTGCTGCCCGCGCAATTCGGCCGTAAATCCACCGATCTGATCGGGGTTGCCGAAGGCGTCGGCAAGATCCGCGCGGCCCTCGAAGCCCGGGTCGACAAGGAAATGGCAATCATCGCCCGCACCAACGCGGGGATTCTGCCGATCCAGGAAATCATCAACCGCACCCAGCAATACCAGAACGCCGGCGCCGACGGCATTTGCATGGTGGGCGTGCAGGATTTCGACCAACTGGAAAAAATCGCCGAAAACCTCAACGTGCCGTTGATGCTGGTGACCTATGGCAACCCGGCGCTGCGCGACGACAAACGCCTCGCGGAACTGGGTGTGCGGGTGACGATCGACGGCCACGGCGCGTACTTTGCGGCGATCAAAGCGACTTACGACAGCCTGCGCGAACAACGCCAGATTTTCACCCAGGCCTCGGACCTGAGCGCGACCGAACTGACCCACACCTACACGCAGCCAGAAGAATACATTCGCTACGCCGAAGAGTTTATGCGCGTTAAAGAGTGATTACGGCCCCCGTCGCGACACCGCTCATCTGATCGTTCCCACGCCTAGCATGGGAACGACCTTTGGCGGTGTGGTTTAGCGCTTGGTCAATTCCATGATCATCCGCGACAGCAGATAGATCCGTGGCGCGACGCTTTCGACTTCGGCGTATTCCTCCGGTGTATGAATGTTGCCGCCGACAATCCCGAAACCGTCCAGCGTCGGCGTGCCAACGCCTGCCGAAAGACTCGCATCCGCCGCCCCACCGCTGCCTTCTTCGGTGAGTTTGCGGCCGATTTCGCCGTAAATCCCCTGCGCCATGGCCATCAGCCGATCCGACTCCGGCGTTTGCGGCATCGGCGGCAAACCGCGCTCCAGCGTGGTGGTGACTTCGGTGTCGGCGATCAACTTGTCCTTCGACACCCGCGCCAGATCCTTCTCGATCCGGTCGAACTCTTCCGGCACCGCTGCGCGCACATCGGCCTTGGCGGTGGCCTGATCCGGGATGACGTTGGTACGGTCGCCGGCCTTGAGCACGGTGAAATTGATCGTGGTTTTCTTCGCTTCGTCGCCCAATTTGCCCAATTGCAGAATCTGATGCGCGGCTTCCATCGCGGCGTTGCGCCCCAGCTCCGGCGCAACCCCGGCGTGGGCGGCTTTGCCCTTCACTTCGACGACGGCAGTGGCGCTGCCCTTGCGCCACACCACCAAACCATCGGCCGGGCGACCGGGTTCCAGATTGAGCGTGACGTCGTGGGCCTTGGCGGTTTTCTTGATCAGGTCGGTGGCGATGTCCGAGCCAGACTCTTCGCTGGCATCGAGCAGGAAAGTGATCTGCGCGTAATCCTTGAAGTCGAGATTTTTCAGGACTTTCAGCGCGTAGATCCCGGCAACGATGCCGCCCTTGTCATCCATCACGCCCGGCCCGTAGGCGCGACCGTCCTTGATGTGGAACGGACGCTCGGCGGCCGAACCTTCCTTGAACACCGTGTCCATGTGCGCCATCAGGAGGATTTTCGCTTTGCCGGTGCCTTTGAGCGTGGCAACCACGTGGCTGCTTTTGTCCGGAGTGTTGGGCACCCGTTCGATGCTGAAGCCAAGTTTTTTCAGCTCGTCGACGGCGATGTCGCTGACTTGGGTCAGGCCCGGTTCATAACCGGAACCGGAGTCGATGTTGACCAGTTTTTCCAGCAGTTTCAGCGCTTCGGCCTTGTACTGCTCGGAATCGGCGAGCACTTGTTTGTGCGGTTCGGCGAAGGCTGCCGGGGCGAAAACGCCGAGGGCGAAGGTCAGTGCGAGGCTGCTGGCCAGCGGGGAGCGAGCGAGTTTGAACGTCATGAATCGATCCTTGTTTCTCGTCGGGGGTCGTCGAACCCTACCGCACTGGGCCGCGAGGCTCTATACCGGATGCGACATCGACCGTCCGCAACGACACACATCTGTTGTAGCAGCTGCCGAAGGCTGCGTTCGGCTGCGCAGCAGTCGCAAAACCGCAGTAGGTGATTTCTCTGAAACGGTGGTGTTGTTTAAATTGGCGACTGCTGCGCAGCCGAACGCAGGCTTCGCCAGCTGCTACATAGGGCGATTATGATCAGACCGGATCGAGCAATTCACGCCGGGGCTTGCCGTCGCCGCAGCAGATTACCCGGTTGCGCCCGGTGCTCTTGGCTTCGTACAGCGCCTGATCGGCGTCGTTGAGCCACAACGTCGCATCGCTATGCGCCGGGTTGAACGCGGCGAGGCCAATGCTCAGGCTGACTTTCAATGCCGGGTTCTGTTCGTAGCCGAGGGTGGCGAAGCGATCGCGCAAGGCATCCATGACCATCGCGGCGCTGCTCAGCTGCAGGTCGGGGAGGATCACGCAGAATTCGTCGCCGCCGTAACGCCCGGCAACATCCGTGGCGCGCAGGTTTTGCTTGAGCATTTTGCTCAGTTGCCGCAGAACGATGTCCCCGGCGACATGGCCATAGGTGTCGTTGATCGATTTGAAGTGGTCGATGTCGATCAGCGCAATCGCCCCGCCCTGCTGCTGCCGATGACAACGCTGGAATTCGACTTCGAGCTGATCCTTCCAGGCGCCATGATTCAGCAGGCCGGTGAGGCTGTCGGTGCGGCTCAGCGCCAGCAGTTCGCGTTTGTGTCGGCCGAGGGTGTCGGCCTGGCGAAAGCAGATCCAGCCCAGCGCCAACGGGTACAGGCACAGCAACGGCAAACAGGCGTACAGCTGTGATTGGCTGGTTTGCGCGATGAACAACGGGGCGAAAATCAGCATGCCGGCGCCCATGCCGAAGATCTGCACCACCGTGCCGACCAGCAGAAAACGCAGGCCGCCGATGGCGACGTTGTTCATCGCCATCATTGAGATCGTGGTAGCGCTGGGCAGCGGATTGAATTGCATGGCCGCGACCCAGAAGCCGCCGAGAAAGGCGTCGACCAGCAAGTTGCGGTATTCGGCGTGATATGGCACTGGAGACCGGCGCGCCCATTGATAGGCCAGATGCGGCCAGAGCAAGCCGTTGAACAGCATCAGTGCCCAGACCCACGGCGCCGGATCGAGCGGGTGCATCGCTGCACTCACGCACAGTAAACCCAGGACCAGACCCAAGGTACGCGACGTGTAGAGACGCTTGGCGAGCGAAAGTCCCTTTCCTCCAGTTTTTGCCATAAAGGCCTCGATCACTGAACGGAATCTGATACCCGGGCTTGCGGGGGTGCTGGCAGTCTATCAGGGCGACGTCAAATAGCCATCACCGGCTGGCGGTGAATCCCCCGGCCCCGATTACGCCGCAACCCCCTGTAGGAGCGAGGCTTGCCCGCGAAGAATGCTGACGCGATTTGTCTGATGTACCGCGTTTTCGTTTTTTGCGGGCAAGCCTCGCTCCTGCTTGAGAAACATGACGCGGACATCTGGAAAACCGCGGCGCCGCTATCGCGAGCAAGCTTTGCTCCCACAAAAGCAGGCTATACATGTTGGGTGGGTTCAATAAACGAGGAGGCGCATGCAAACTTTTCAGGTGTTGATCATCGGCAGCGGTTTTGGCGGACAGTGTGCGGCGGTGAATTTGCTCAAGGCCGGCATCAGCGATTTTCGCCTGTTGGAGCGGCGGGATTTTTTCGGCGGCACCTGGTGCCAGAACACCTACCCCGGCGCCGCCGTCGACGTGCCCTCGCCCTTGTATTCGCTGTCCTTCGCGCCTTATCCATGGACGCAAATGTTCGCCGAACAAGCTGAACTGCAGCGCTACACCGAGCATGTGGTGGAGCAATTCGGTTTGCGCGACAAAGTCGAACTCGAGGCCAACGTCGAAGCCATCGAATGGGACGACGCCAATAAACGCTGGGCTGTGCACGTCGGCAGCAAAGGCACGTTCTACGCGCAGTTCCTAATCAACGCCACAGGGCCGCTCAGCCAACCGGTAATCCCACGCTTCGATGGCCAGGATCTGTTCCAGGGCAAGACCTTTCACACCAATCATTGGGATCATTCCTACGACTACCGCGGTAAACGGGTCGCGATCATCGGCAGCGGCGCGAGTGCCGCCCAGATCATTCCGGCGATTGCGCCCGAGGTCGAACACCTGCACGTATTCCAGCGCTCGGCGCACTGGGTGTTGCCGCGCGCCGACCGCAGGTTCGGGCGCTTTCAGCGTTGGCTGCTGGGACTGAAACCGGCCTACAAACTGCTGCGCTGGATGATCTACTGGCAATTCGAAACCCGGGTGATTGCGTTCAAATATTCCCGACCGGCGATTCATCTGGTGCAGCAGCACGCACTGCGTTTTCTCAAACGCCAAGTGCCTGACCCGGAGCTGCGCCGCAAACTGACTCCGGATTTCACTATCGGCTGCAAGCGGGTGATCGTTTCGAGCACGCTGTATCCTGCGCTGGCCCGGCCGAACGTCACGCTGCACAGCCGCGAACAGGCCATCGCCGCACTCGATGCAAGCGGAATCAATACCCTCGACGGCCAGCACATTGATGTCGACCTGATCGTCTGGTCGACCGGTTACGACGCCACCGATGGAGTGATTTCCTACCCGGTCACCGGCAAAAACGGCACGCGCCTCAACGACGTCTGGGCGCAATACCCGCGGGCGTATCTGGGCACCAGCCTGCCGGACTTTCCCAACTTGTTTATCGTCACCGGACCCAACACCGGCATCGGTCATACCTCGGCGCTGTTCATCATCGAATCGCAGATGAATTACATCCTCGGTTGCATTGGCACACTAAAAGAACAGGGTCTGCGCAGCATTGAAGTGCGCCCCGAAGCAGAACGTACCTACACTGAAATGATCCACCGGGAAATGGAACGCACGGTGTGGAAGTCCGGTGGCTGCAACAGTTGGTATCAAAGCAAGAGCGGTCATGTGATCGCCATGTTTCCGGGGTTCAGTTTCAGCTACCACCGTTTGACCCGAACGCTGAAACCCGCTGACCACATTCTGTCCTGATCACGTAAAAGGAAGCGCCTGATGCTTGTGTTGGTAGTCGCGATTGCGGTGTTTATAGCCTGGAGCTGGTTGAGTTACCCGGCCATCGGCCATTGGTTGTATGACCTGAGCATGGCCCTGGAGGCCAAGTTGTATCGGTTGCACAAGATTGTCGTGCCGATCAGCGAAATGACTGTTTCGACCTGGCAGGGCGGGCCTTACGAAGCGTCGAGTGCGGTGTTGATGCTGCACGGCTACAGCGCCGACAAGAACCTGTGGCTGCGTTTTGCCCGGCACTTTGTCGGCGATTACCGGGTAATCATTCCCGACCTCGCCGGCCATGGCGAAACCGGGTTCAAGGCCGGCGGCGGCTACGACATCGCGCTGCAAGCGAAACGCATGATCCAGTTGCTCGATGTCTGCGGGGTCGAGAAGGTCCACGTGATCGGCAATTCCATGGGCGGCTATATCGCGGCGTGGCTCGCGGCCACCTACCCCGAGCGCATTGCCTCGGTGGCGCTGATCGACCCGGCGGGCGTGACCGCGCCGGAAATCAGCGACCTGGAGCGCCAATTGGCCAAAGGCCACAATCCGTTTTTGATCAATTCCAAGGAAGAATTCCAGCAGTTTTACGCGATGACCATGGCCAACCCGCCGTGGGTGCCCGGCGTGGTGCTCGACGCGGTCGCCCAGCGCTACGAGCAGAACCGTGAGGAACTGGCGGAAATCTTTGAGGATTTTCGCGCCAGCCCGCCGATGGAGCCGAAACTCCCCGACATCAAATGCCCGGCGCTGTTGTTGTGGGGACGCAAGGATCGGCTGATCGACGTCAGCAGCGTCGCGGTGTGGAGCAAGGGCATCGACAATTTGCGCGTCGATATCTGGGAAGGCATCGGCCATATGCCGATGGTCGAGCAACCGGTGCGCGCGGCGCGGTTGTATCAAGAGTTTCTGAAACCGGGCGCATGACCCTTGTAGCAGCTGCCGGAGGCTGCGTTCGGCTGCGCAGCAGTCGTAAATTGGTAAATGCGCTATTTCAGGGGGGCAAGGATTTGGCGTCTGCTGCGCAGACGAACGCAGCCTTCGGCAGCTGCTACATGGAGCAAAGGCAAATTGCGGCGGGCGTTACATCAGGTACAAAAAGATTTGGCAACGGCTCAAGACGGCTTTCTGGAAGGGGCATTGCGATGAACATTCTTTACGACGAGCGTATCGACGGTGTCCTGCCAGACGTGGACAAAACTGCTGTGCGCAATCAGCTCAACCAGCAGATCCCCGACCTCGACCTGCTCTGGCGCGAAGAAGAACTCAAGCCATACGAATGCGATGGCCTCTCCGCGTATCGCACCACGCCAATGCTGGTCGCCCTGCCCCGGCGTCTGGAGCAAGTGCAGAAAATCCTCGAAATCTGCCACGCGCAACACGTGCCAGTGGTCGCGCGCGGCGCCGGTACCGGGTTGTCGGGCGGTGCTTTGCCGCTGGAAAAAGGCCTGCTGCTGGTAATGGCACGCTTCAACAACATCCTGCATATCGACCCCGCGGCACGCACCGCACGGGTCCAGCCCGGGGTGCGCAACCTGGCGATTTCCCAGGCTGCCGCGCCGTTCGGTCTGTATTACGCGCCGGACCCGTCGTCGCAAATCGCCTGTTCCATCGGCGGTAACGTCGCCGAAAACGCGGGCGGCGTGCACTGCCTCAAATACGGTTTGACCGTGCACAACTTGCTGAAACTCGAAGTGCTCACGGTCGAGGGCGAACGCCTGACGCTGGGCTCTGAAGCGCTCGATTCGCCCGGTTTCGACCTGCTCGCGCTGTTCACCGGCTCGGAAGGCTTGCTCGGGATCATCACCGAAGTCACGGTCAAACTGCTGCCCAAACCGCAGGTCGCGAAGGTCTTGCTGGCGAGTTTCGATTCCGTGGAAAAGGCTGGCCGCGCGGTCGCCGACATCATCGCCGCGGGGATCATCCCCGGCGGCCTGGAAATGATGGACAACCTGGCGATCCGCGCCGCCGAAGATTTTATCCACGCCGGTTACCCGGTCGACGCCGAGGCGATTTTGTTGTGTGAACTGGACGGCGTCGAAGCCGATGTTCACGACGATTGCCAACGCGTGCGCGAGGTCATGCAACAGGCCGGCGCCAGCGAAGTTCGCCAGGCGCAGGACGAGGCGGAACGCGTACGCTTCTGGGCCGGGCGCAAAAATGCATTCCCGGCGATCGGTCGCCTGTCGCCGGATTATTACTGCATGGACGGCACGATTCCGCGCCGCGAATTGCCCGGCGTGCTTGAGGGCATTGCCCGTCTCGGCGTCGAACATGGGTTGCGCGTCGCCAACGTTTTCCACGCCGGCGACGGCAACATGCACCCGCTGATCCTGTTCGACGCCAACCAGCCCGGCGAACTGGCGCGCGCCGAAGCGCTGGGCGGGCAAATCCTCGAACTGTGCGTGAAGGTCGGTGGCAGCATCACCGGCGAACATGGGGTCGGCCGCGAGAAAATCAATCAAATGTGCGCGCAGTTCAACAGCGACGAGTTGACCCTGTTTCACGCGGTCAAAGCCGCGTTCGATGCGCAAGGCCTGCTCAACCCCGGCAAAAATATCCCGACCCTGCACCGCTGCGCGGAATTCGGCGCGATGCACATCCACGCCGGGCAACTGCCGTTTCCTGAGTTGGAGCGTTTCTGATGAACGATTTCGATGCCAGCGAAGCGTTGCTCGCGCAGGTCAATCAGGCCCGCGACAACGCCACGCCGCTGCGCATCCAGGGCAGTAACAGCAAGGCGTTTCTCGGACGCGAGGTGGCCGGCGAAGTGCTCGACACTCGCGCCCATCGCGGCATCGTCAGCTACGACCCGACGGAATTGGTGGTCAGCGTGCGCGCCGGCACGCCGCTGAGCGAATTGCTGGCCGCGCTCGACGCCAAGGGGCAAATGCTCCCGTGCGAACCGCCGTCATTCGGCGACGGCGCCACGGTCGGCGGGATGATCGGCGCCGGGCTCTCCGGCCCACGGCGCCCTTGGTCAGGCTCGGTGCGCGACTTCGTCCTCGGCACGCGGCTGATCACCGGCCTCGGCAAACACCTGCGCTTTGGCGGCGAAGTGATGAAAAACGTCGCCGGTTATGACCTCTCGCGCTTGCTCGTGGGCAGTTACGGTTGCCTCGGCGTGCTGACCGACGTCTCGCTCAAAGTGCTGCCCAAACCGCGGCAATGCCTGAGCATCAGCCTGGAAATCGACAGCGCCCGCGCCCTGATCAAACTCGCCGAATGGGGCCAGCAACCGCTGCCGATCAGCGCCGCCAGCCACGATGGCCAGCGGTTGCATCTGCGCCTGGAGGGTGGCGAAGGCTCGGTGACGGCGGCCCATCAACGCCTCGGCGGCGAGCCGCTCGACTCGGGTTATTGGGCGCAACTGAACGAACAACGCCTGGCTTTTTTTGATGAGGGTTTGCCGCTGTGGCGGTTGTCCTTGCCGAACAATCTCGGGCCGTTGGCGCTGCCCGGCGAACAATTGATCGACTGGGCCGGCGCGCAACGCTGGTTGAAATCCGATGCCGACAATATTCAAGCGCTGGCCCACGAACTCGGCGGCCACGCGACCTGTTTCAGCCACGGCGCCAGTCAAACACCGTTCCAGCCACTGGCCCCGGCGTTGCTGCGTTATCACCGGCAACTCAAGGCGCAACTCGACCCGCAAGGGCTGTTCAACCCTGGCCGGATGTACGCGGAGTTCTAGCATGCAAACCACCCTCAGCGAACAATCGCGCAAACTGCCACGGGCCGCCGAAGCGGAAAAAATCCTCCGTACTTGCGTGCATTGCGGGTTCTGCAACGCCACGTGCCCGACCTATCAACTGCTCGGCGACGAGCTCGACGGCCCGCGCGGGCGCATCTACCTGATCAAGCAAGTGCTCGAAGGCGCGCCTGCCACCGCCAAAACCCAATTGCATCTGGACCGTTGCCTGTCATGTCGCAACTGCGAAACCACCTGCCCGTCCGGCGTCGATTATCACAATTTGTATGACATTGGCCGCGCCGTGGTCGATCAAGCGGTGCCGCGCACGCCCGGTCAACGCCTGTTGCGCGAAGGTTTGCGGGCGCTGGCGCCGAACCCCAACCTGTTCAAATCGCTGCTGCGAATCGGCGCGACGTTTCGTCCTTTGTTGCCACGCAATGTCGAAGCGAAGTTGCCTCACGATCTGCCAGTGACCGGTACACGCCCCACCATTCGGCACGCGCGCCGGGTGTTGCTGCTCGAAGGTTGCGTGCAACCGGGTTTGTCGCCGAACACCAACGCGGCGGCGGCGCGGGTGCTCGACCGCGTAGGAATCAGCGTGATTGCGGCGCCCGAGGCCGGTTGCTGCGGCGCGCTGGAT
>NZ_MKGS01000028.1:0-12638 GCF_002836905.1 Pseudomonas sp. 43NM1
CGCGCAAGTCGTCTTGCAAACCACGCGCGGCCGCCAGCTGCGGGACCACGGCAAAACGCGGCGTGTGCCGCACGCACAGGGCCAGCAACTCACTGATGCGCGAGAAGCCGCTCAAGGCAAAAACCTGATAACGCTCGGGATGACGCGCAATCACGTCCAGGGTGCTCAGGCCAATCGAGCCGGTCGCGCCAAGGACGGTAATCTGCTGCGGACGGCTCACGGTGCCGCCATCCACAACAGCACCGCGAACACTGGAACGGCCGCAGTCAGGCTGTCGATACGGTCGAGCACGCCGCCATGACCCGGCAGCAGGTTACTGCTGTCCTTGATCCCGGATTGACGCTTGAACATGCTTTCGGTGAGGTCGCCCACTACCGAAATGAACACGATCAACGCCGCGCCGAGCAAGCCTTTAAGCAGTTCCGCCACGGTCCAGTCGCGCACCAGGCCGACCACCAGCGTAATCACCAGGCTCAGCGCGAGGCCGCCATAGACGCCTTCCCAGCTTTTGCCCGGGCTGACGTGCGGCGCCAGTTTGCGTTTACCGAACTTGCGCCCGGAAAAGTAAGCGCCAATGTCAGCGCCCCAGACCAGCACCATGACCGCCATGATCAGCCAGTTGCCCAACGGATACTGTTTGATCTGGACCAGACCTTGCCAGGCCGGTAACAGGATCAACAGGCCGATGACCAGTTTGCACGCGGCGCTGGACCAATGCCCGGTGGTGCGCGGGTAAGTCAGCACCAGATAGGTTGCCACCACCCACCACAGCACCGCGGCGCCCAGCACCCAAGGCGCGAGGCCAGGAACCAGATGCATGATCAGCAGCATCAGCGCGACGACTGCCGCATAACCGACGCGAACCGACTGTTCCGCGAAACCTGCCAGACGCGCCCATTCCCAGGCACCAAGGGTCACGACCAGCCCGATGAACAGGGCAAAACCGGAACCTTCGAGCAGGAAAAACCCGCACAGGGCAATCGGCAGCAGGATCAGCGCAGTGATGATTCGTTGTTTAAGCATTAAACCCGGGCTCCAGACTCGACCTGCTCGCTCGTTTTACCGAAGCGACGCTGACGAGAAGCGAAATCGGCCAGCGCAGTGCGCATGGCGTCGTGTTTGAAGTCCGGCCAGAACAGGTCGGAGAAGTACAACTCGGCGTAAGCCAGTTGCCATAGCAGGAAGTTGCTGATGCGGTGCTCACCGCCGGTACGAATGCACAAGTCCGGCAATGGCAGGTCGCCAGTCGCCAGACAGGTTTGCAGCAGTTCCGGGGTAATGTCTTCCGGGCGCAGATGCCCGGCCTGAACTTCCCGCGCCAGACGCTGCGCGGCTTGCGCGATATCCCACTGACCGCCGTAGTTGGCGGCGATCTGCAGGATAAAGCGATTGGAGCCGGCAGTAATGGCCTCGGCTTCGCGCATGGCAGCTTGCAGCTCGGGATGGAAACGCGAACGGTCGCCAATGATCCGCAGGCAGATGTTGTTGTCGTTGAGGCGCTTGGCCTCACGACGCAACGCCTTGAAGAACAGGTCCATCAAGGCGCTGACCTCATCGGCCGGGCGCTGCCAGTTTTCACTGGAGAAGGCGAACAGGGTCAGCACTTCGACCTTGGCCTCGGCGCACACCTCGATGACCGCCCGTACCGCATCCACACCCGCTTTATGCCCGGCGACACCCGGCATAAAGCGTTTTTTCGCCCAGCGATTGTTACCATCCATGATGATCGCGACATGGCGCGGCACCGCGGACGGCGCAGTCTGCTTGGTCTTATCCATGAAAACGCGACCCTTATACGGCCATCAGGTCCGCTTCTTTTTGCTTGGTCGCCGCGTCGATGTCGGCCTCAGCCTTGTCGGTGAGCTTCTGGATATCGGAAGCGGCACGACGTTCTTCGTCTTCGCTGATTTCCTTGTCCTTGACCAGTTTCTTCAGCTCGCCCAACGCATCGCGACGGATGTTGCGCACGGCAACACGCGCGTCTTCCGCTGCGCTGCGAGCCTGCTTGGTGAAGCCCTTGCGGGTTTCTTCGGTCAGGGCTGGCATGGAGATCAGCAGCAATTCGCCCAGGTTGGTCGGGTTGAGGTTCAAACCGGCGCTCTGGATCGCTTTGTCGACGGCGGCGAGCATGTTGCGCTCGAATGCCACGACTTGCAGGGTACGGGAGTCTTTTACGGTGATGTTGGCCACTTGAGTGATGGAAGTGTCTGTGCCGTAGTACGGCACCATTACACTGCCCAGAATGCTTGGGTGAGCCTTGCCGGTACGGATCTGACCAAATGCATGGTTCAGAGAGTCCAGAGATTTCTGCATGCGCTCTTGAGCGTCTTTCTTGATTTCGTTGATCATTGTTGGCCTTCCTCGATCAGGGTCCCTTCAGCGCCGCCGTGCACGATGTTCAGCAGGGCGCCGGGCTTGTTCATGTTAAATACGCGCAACGGCATCTTGTGGTCGCGGCACAGGCAAATAGCGGTCAGGTCCATCACGCCCAGCTTGCGATCCAGTACTTCATCGTAAGTCAGATGATCGAACTTCTCGGCATGCGGGTCTTTGAATGGGTCAGCGGTGTAGACGCCATCGACCTTGGTCGCCTTGAGCACGACATCGGCATCGATTTCGATTGCACGCAGGCAGGCTGCCGAATCCGTGGTGAAGAACGGATTACCTGTACCGGCCGCGAAAATAACCACTTCCTTGGCGTTCAGGTGACGCATGGCTTTGCGGCGATCGTAGTGATCGGTCACGCCAACCATGGAAATGGCCGACATCACGATAGCCGAGATATTGGCACGTTCCAGCGCATCGCGCATGGCCAGGGCGTTCATCACAGTGGCCAGCATGCCCATGTGGTCGCCGGTTACCCGATCCATGCCGGCCGCGCTCAGCGCTGCCCCGCGGAACAGGTTGCCGCCGCCGATCACCAGACCGACCTGCACACCGATGCCGACCAATTGGCCCACTTCCAGCGCCATGCGATCCAGAACTTTCGGGTCGATCCCGAACTCTTCCGAGCCCATCAGGGCCTCGCCGCTAAGCTTGAGTAGAATGCGTTTATAGCGAGCCTGATAACCACTGCCCTGCTGAGCCATTGCGAATCTCTCCTGCGGCGTATTTTAAAAATTCTTTGCGAGCTGTTTACAGCTGGCGTTCACTCTAGCTTGGCGCTGCTTCAGCGCCATCGGAACATGGCTTTGTAAGCCAGTTCCAACGGGAAACCAATCAAAAATTGGCAGCCCATCTGAAAAGAGGCTGCGCGCGTTAGCGGGCAGCCTCTTCAGGGCGACAGTTATGAAAACCGTCTTATTGCTTGGCGGCAGCCAGCTGGGCAGCAACTTCTTCAGCGAAGTTGTCGACCGGCTTCTCGATGCCATCGCCTACTTTGAAGTAGGTGAAGGAAACGATTTCAGCGCCAGCCTTCTTGGCCAGTTCGCCAACCTTGATTTCAGGGTTCTTGACGAACGCCTGCTCAACCAGGCTCGCTTCAGCCAGGAACTTGCTGATACGGCCTTTGACCATGTTTTCAACAATGTTCTCCGGCTTGCCGGCGATCTTGTCAGCGTTCAGAGTCAGGAATACACCCTTCTCACGCTCTACCGCTTCATCGGAAACTTCCGACGGCAGCAGGAATTCAGGGTTGGTCGCCGCCACGTGCATGGCGATGTCCTTGGCCAGCTCAACAGTGCCGCCTTTCAGGACAACTGCAACGCCGATCTTGTTACCGTGCAGGTAACCGCCAACAACGTCACCTTCAACGCGTGCCAGACGACGGATGTTGACGTTTTCGCCAACCTTGCCGACCAGTACCAGGCGAGCAGCTTCTTGAGCTTCGATCAGCGGAGCGACGTCAGTCAGTTTGTCGGCGAACGCTTTTTCAACGCTTGCAGCAACAAATGCCTTGAAGTCGTCCTGCAGAGCCAGGAAGTCGGTCTGCGAGTTCACTTCCAGCAGAACGGCGGACTTGCCGTCTTCTTTCAGAGCGATAGCGCCTTCAGCGGCAACGTTGCCCGCTTTCTTGGCAGCCTTGATGGCGCCCGAAGCACGCATGTCATCAATGGCTTTTTCGATGTCGCCGCCAGCCTTGGTCAAGGCTTTCTTGCAGTCCATCATGCCTTCGCCAGTACGCTCGCGCAGTTCTTTGACCAACGCTGCAGTAATCTCTGCCATTTCAAAATCCTCTTGGATAGGTTTTCAACCATTCCACCCGATCGAACGGGCGATCAATTCTTCCCGAAACACCCTTGCAGGTCGCTGCACGTTACAGAAGCTGTAGCTGCGCTACCGACAAATGGTTTTCGAGGTGGCAAAAAGGGGGCCAAGCCCCCTTTTTGCTTACTGAGTCAACGCCAAGGCGTCAATTACTCAGCTGCTGCTACCGGAGCTTCTTCAACGAACTGCTCGGTGCCGCCAGCAACGTGGTTGCGACCGCGAATTACTGCGTCAGCCATCGAACCCATGTACAGCTGGATAGCGCGGATTGCGTCATCGTTGCCTGGGATGATGTAGTCAACGCCTTCCGGGCTGCTGTTGGTATCGACTACGCCGATAACCGGGATGCCCAGCTTGTTGGCTTCGGTGATCGCGATACGCTCGTGATCAACGTCGATAACGAACAGTGCGTCTGGCAGACCGCCCATGTCCTTGATACCACCCAGGGAACGATCGAGCTTCTCAAGATCGCGAGTGCGCATCAGCGCTTCTTTCTTGGTCAGCTTGGCGAAAGTACCGTCTTCGGCTTGCACTTCAAGGTCACGCAGACGCTTGATGGAAGCACGGATGGTTTTGAAGTTGGTCAGCATGCCGCCCAACCAGCGGTGATCGACGTACGGCGAACCGCAACGTGCTGCTTCTTCAGCAACGATCTTGCCAGCGGAACGCTTGGTGCCGACGAACAGAATCTTGTTTTTGCCCTGGGCCAGGCGCTCTACGAAAGTCAGAGCTTCGTTGAACATTGGCAGGGTTTTTTCAAGGTTGATAATGTGAATCTTGTTACGCGCGCCGAAAATGTATTTACCCATTTTCGGGTTCCAGTAACGGGTTTGGTGACCGAAGTGCACACCGGCCTTCAGCATATCGCGCATGTTGACTTGGGACATGATAGTTCCTTAATAAGTCGGGTTTGGCCTCCACGTATCCCAATGACCAACCAGCAGCATCAGCTGAAGGCACCCAGGTCATCGTGTCGACACGTGTGTGGATTTAAGCCTTTCGGGGTATCCCCGGAAAGCGGCGCATTTTATATCACAAGGCAGAAAAAAACGGAACCAGGATTCTCGATTCCTCGCGCGCCCCTTTATCCACGCCCTTGGAATCGCCCGCCCATGCACCTATCTATAGAGAGAAGCGACGCACCCCTATAGAGATGTGCAACGCACAGAAGCTCAGATTTGCCGTGATCGTCTGTTAGAATCGCGTTTTTCAGGGCCGCGACCACTGATCGCGAAAAAGCCCCCTTTGTATTCAGAAAGCGCCATCGAGCGCAGAGAGAGCCTGTATGACCGTCACCCTCAAGACTCCCGAGGACATCGCCAAAATGCGTATCGCCGGCAAACTGGCCGCCGATGTGCTGGAAATGATTGCCGAACATGTCAAACCGGGTGTCACCACCGAAGAGCTTGATCGCCTCTGCCATGACTATATCGTCAACGAGCAGAAGGCCATTCCCGCCCCGCTCAACTACAAAGGCTTCCCGAAGTCGATCTGCACCTCGATCAACCACGTGGTCTGCCACGGCATCCCGAACGAGAAGCCGCTGAAGAATGGCGACACCGTGAACATCGACGTGACCGTGATCAAGGACGGCTACCACGGCGACACCAGCCGCATGTTCCACGTCGGCACCGTGCCGGTCTGGGCCGAGCGCCTGTCGCAGGTCACCCAGGAATGCATGTACAAGGCGATTGAAATCGTCAAACCCGGTTGCCGCCTCGGCGACATCGGTGAAGTGATCCAGAAGCACGCGGAAAAGAACGGCTTTTCGGTCGTTCGCGAGTTCTGCGGCCACGGCATCGGCAAAGTGTTCCACGAGGAGCCGCAAATCCTCCACTACGGCCGCGCGGGCACCGGCATGGAACTGCAAGCCGGCATGACCTTCACCATCGAGCCGATGATCAACCAGGGCAAGGCTGACACCAAAGTGCTGGGCGACGGCTGGACCGCCATCACCAAGGACCGCAAGCTCTCGGCCCAGTGGGAACACACGCTGCTGGTCACCGACACCGGTTACGAGATCTTCACTCTGCGCGCCGATGACACCATCCCGCGCGTTTCGGCCTGATCGACCCGTTCTGCCCCTAGCCTTATAGAAAGGAAAGCCAATCGATGCCGCAGGTGGATCCCGAACTCTTCGACCGTGGCCAGTTCCAGGCTGAACTGGCCCTGAAAGCCAGCCCCATCGCGGCTTTCAAGAAGGCGATTCGCCAGGCCCGCGAGGTGCTCGACGGGCGTTTTCGCAGCGGCCGCGACATTCGCCGGCTGATCGAGGATCGCGCCTGGTTCGTCGATAACATCCTGCAAAAGGCCTGGGAGCAGTTCAACTGGAGCGAAGACGCCGACATCGCGCTGATCGCGGTCGGCGGCTACGGTCGCGGCGAGTTGCATCCGTATTCCGACATCGATCTGCTGATCCTGCTGGACAGCGCCGACCACGAGATTTTCCGCGATTCCATCGAGCGTTTTCTGACGCTGCTGTGGGACATCGGCCTGGAAGTTGGTCAGAGCGTCCGCTCGGTGGACGAATGCGCGGTCGAGGCGCGCGCCGACCTGACGGTAGTCACCAACCTGATGGAAAGCCGCACCATCTGCGGCCCCGAGCGCCTGCGCCAGCGCATGCTCGACGTCACCAGCACCGCGCACATGTGGCCGAGCAAGGAGTTTTTCCTGGCCAAGCGCGCCGAGCAAAAAGCCCGCCACCACAAGTACAACGACACCGAATACAACCTCGAACCCAACGTCAAAGGTTCGCCCGGTGGTCTGCGCGATATCCAGACGATTCTGTGGGTGGCCCGTCGTCAGTACGGCACGCTGAACCTGCGCGCGCTCGCCGGCGAAGGCTTTCTGGTCGAGAGTGAAAACGCCCTGCTCGCCTCCTCCCAGGAGTTTTTGTGGAAGGTCCGTTACGCGCTGCACATGCTGGCCGGACGCTCCGAAGACCGCTTGCTGTTCGACCACCAGCGCTCGATCGCCGCGCTGCTCGGTTTCGAAGGTGATGACACCAAGCACACCATCGAAAACTTCATGCAACAGTATTACCGCGTGGTCATGAGCATCGCTCAGCTCAGCGACTTGATCATCCAGCACTTCGAAGAAGTCATCCTTGCGCCGGAAGACGAAGCGCCGCCGCAGCCGATCAATTCGCGGTTCCAGTTGCACGACGGCTACATCGAAGCGCGAAACGACAATGTATTCCGCCGCACGCCGTTCGCCATGCTCGAAATCTTCGTGCTGATGGCTCAGCAGCCGGAAATCAAAGGCGTGCGCGCCGATACCATTCGTCTGCTGCGAGAAAACCGGCATCTGATTGACGACGATTTCCGCAACGACATTCGCAACACCAGCCTGTTTATCGAACTGTTCAAATGCAAGATCGGCATTCACCGCAACCTGCGGCGGATGAACCGTTACGGCATCCTCGGACGCTATCTGCCGGAGTTCGGTTTTATCGTCGGGCAGATGCAACATGACCTGTTTCACATCTATACCGTCGATGCGCACACGCTGAACCTGATCAAGCATCTGCGTAAGTTGCAGTACACGCAGGTGTCGGAAAAATTCCCGCTGGCCAGCAAGCTCATGGCCAAGCTGCCGAAACCGGAATTGATCTATCTCGCGGGGCTTTACCACGACATCGGCAAGGGCCGGCATGGCGACCATTCGGACATCGGCGCGGTGGATGCCGAGGCGTTCTGCCAGCGTCATCAGTTGCCGACGTGGGACAGCCGCCTGATCGTCTGGCTGGTGCAAAACCACTTGGTGATGTCGACCACCGCCCAGCGCAAGGACTTGTCCGACCCGCAGGTGATCCACGATTTCGCACAGATCGTCGGCGATGAAACGCACCTTGATTACCTCTACGTGCTGACCGTTGCCGACATCAACGCGACCAACCCGACCTTGTGGAACTCCTGGCGCGCCAGCCTGTTGCGCCAGCTCTACACCGAGACCAAGCGTGCGTTGCGTCGCGGCCTGGAAAACCCGGTCGATCGCGAAGAACAGATCCGCCAGACCCAAAGCGCGGCGCTGGATATTCTGGTGCGCGGCGGCACCGATCCGGACGACGTCGAGCAATTGTGGGCGCAACTGGGCGATGACTATTTCCTGCGCCACACCGCGGGCGATGTCGCCTGGCACAGTGACGCGATCCTGCAGCAGCCGGCCGATGGCGGGCCGCTGGTGTTGATCAAGGAAACCACGCAACGCGAGTTCGAGGGCGGCACGCAGATCTTCATTTATGCGCCGGACCAGCATGATTTCTTCGCGGTGACGGTGGCGGCGATGGACCAGCTCAACCTGAACATCCATGACGCGCGGGTCATCACCTCCAGCAGCCAGTTCACCCTCGACACCTACATCGTGCTCGACACCGAAGGCGAATCGATCGGGGATAACCCGGCGCGGGTGAAAAAGATCCGCGAAGGCCTGACCGAAGCCCTGCGCAATCCTGACGATTACCCGACGATCATTCAGCGCCGGGTGCCGCGCCAGTTGAAGCATTTCACCTTCGCCCCGCAAGTGACGATTCACAACGACGCGCAGCGCCCGGTGACCGTGCTGGAACTCAGCGCGCCGGATCGGCCAGGGCTGTTGGCGCGGATCGGCAATATTTTCCTCGAATTCGACTTGTCGTTGCAGAACGCGAAGATTGCGACCCTTGGCGAACGCGTGGAAGACGTGTTCTTCATCACCGACGCCAACAATCAACCGCTGTCCGACCCGTTGCTGTGCAGCCGTTTGCAAGACGCAATCGTCGAACAGCTGACCGTCAGCCAGGAACCCGAGATCAATTTGTCGCGTATCAGTATTTGAACCAAACCACTTTTCCTGTGGGAACGGACTTGGCGAGGCGCGCTTATTGTGGCGAGGGGGCTCGCCCCCGTTCGGCTGCGAAGCAGTCGTAAACCATTGCACGCGTTAGGTCTGTAAGACCGCGCGCTCAGGTTCGGGGGCCGCTTCGCAGCCCAACGGGGGCGAGCCCCCTCGCCACAAAAGCCGTGGAACCGCCTGTTACTCCCACATTCAAAGAGACCCCGCACCGATGAACAACGCTCTGAACCAGTTGCAGCCGTACCCTTTCGAGAAGCTCCGCGCCCTGCTCGGCAGCGTCACGCCAAACCCCGACAAGCGCCCGATTGCGCTGTCGATTGGCGAGCCAAAGCACCGTTCGCCGAGCTTTGTCGCCGAAGCGCTGGCGAGCAATCTGGATCAGATGGCCGTGTACCCGACCACCCTCGGCATCCCGGCGCTGCGTGAAACCATCGCCGCGTGGTGCGAACGGCGCTTCAGCGTGCCGACCGGCTGGCTCGATCCGGCGCGCAACGTGTTGCCGGTCAATGGCACCCGCGAAGCGCTGTTTGCCTTCACCCAAACCGTGGTCAACCGTGGCGACGACGCGCTGGTGGTCAGCCCGAATCCGTTCTATCAGATCTACGAAGGTGCGGCGTTTCTCGCCGGCGCCAAGCCGCACTACCTGCCGTGCCTGGATGAAAACGGCTTCAACCCGGATTTCGACGCGGTCTCTCCGGACATCTGGAAACGCTGCCAGATCCTGTTCCTGTGCTCGCCGGGCAACCCGACCGGCGCGCTGATCCCGGTCGACACCCTGAAAAAACTGATCGCCCTGGCCGACGAATACGATTTTGTGATCGCCGCCGACGAGTGCTACAGCGAACTCTACTTCGACGAACAAACGCCGCCGCCGGGCCTGCTCAGCGCTTGCGTGGAACTGGGCCGCAACGACTTCAAGCGCTGCGTGGTGTTTCACAGTCTGTCCAAACGCTCCAACCTGCCGGGCCTGCGCTCGGGTTTTGTCGCCGGTGACGCCGACATTCTCAAAGGCTTCCTGCTCTATCGCACCTACCACGGCTGCGCGATGCCGGTGCAAACGCAACTGGCCAGCGTTGCCGCGTGGAACGACGAAGTGCACGTGCGCGCCAACCGTGCGCTGTATCGCGAGAAGTACGACGCGGTCCTGGAAATCCTCAGCCCGGTCATGGACGTGCAGCGCCCGGACGGCGGTTTTTACTTGTGGCCAAACATTGATGGCGATGACGAAGCATTCTGCCGCGACTTGTTCGTCAAAGAACATGTAACTGTGGTGCCGGGCTCTTACTTGTCCCGCGATGTCGACGGCTTCAATCCTGGCGCTGGACGCATTCGCATGGCGCTAGTTGCACCGCTGGCGGAATGTGTTGAAGCGGCGGAGCGAATTCGCGCATTTATTACCAACAAATAACAAGCCTTTTAATACTCCGCACGGCGCAATGCCGTGCGGTGTTAAAACATCAAGTAACAGCGTCAAGCAAATTACAACTTAACAAGCCCCATCAACTCGCTTAGCCTTCCGTTGCCCGCATAATTTAATTTGCACACATGGAAGTCGACAATGAACACGCACCCTTGCAAAGTCATAAGCCCTGATAATCTTCTGGCATCCTTTGAAGCGGCTATAAAAGAAAACTCCGCCAATGAACTGGCAGCAACGTCTGGTGGACGGCATAAACGTTCGGTGGGCCAATGGAGTAAATTCTGGGGTAATGGACGCACCCTGAATATTACGTTTGTCAATGCCGAGCCTGAGGCACTAAGAAGCCAAATCGAAGGCATCATCAGGCAGTGGGAGCCGTCTACCAACCTGACGTTTACATTTGACCAAAAATTAAACGGTGATATCCGTATAAAGACTGGCGCACAAACCAATGAGTCTTATGTCGGCACCGATGCGACACTGGCTCCAGCGGACGAGCCGACACTAAGCCTGCTCGTCGACCCACAGAACGTCGATTTTGAATGGACCATACTGCATGAGTTTGGCCACGCGCTGGGCCTACAGCACGAACACCTGCACCCCAAGGCGAATATCCCGTGGGACAGACCCAAAGTCTATGACTACTACAAAACCAACTATCAATGGACCGAAGAACAAGTCTATTACAATTTGTTCACGTTATTTCCGACAGCTGACTTCATGCAAGGCCCTTATGACAAAGAGTCAATCATGCACTACGTCGTCCCTAACGAACTGACCTTCGGTGATTGGGAAGTTCCTCGCAATACGCGCATCAGCAAACTCGACAGGCGCAATATGCGCAAAGCCTACCCTAAGCCCAACACCACCCCCTGATTTAAACCCGCTAAACATGGAAGTTCAAACATGCTTGATTCAACACCCTGCGAAATTATAAACGCCGATGACCTGAGCGCCTCTTATGAGGTTGCCATTAACGAAAACCCGGCCAATCGAGTTACCTCTCCGGGCGGTCGTGGTAAACGTGCCGTGGCCAAACACAGCAGATTCTGGGCACCCGGCCGCACACTGCATATTGCCTTCCTCGATGGTGAAGAAGACTTCATTCAGGCAACCATGCAAGCCGCCAATAATTGGCTGCCGCACATCAACCTTGAGTTTCTTTTCATCGAGGGTGATCAGGGCGATATCCGCATTACCCAAACGCCCGGCACCTATTGGTCTATGGTCGGCACCGACGCGCTGTTACGCACAGAAGGCGCAACCATGGGTTTGTCCCCGGACATGCGCATGCCGGCTTTCTTTGCCGCCAACGTGATGCATGAGTTCGGCCATGTATTAGGCGCCCTGCATGAGCACCAACATCCTGAAGTAAACATTCCATGGGACTTGCGCGCACTTTACGAGGCGCATGGCGCTGATCAGTTCGCCGATGAGGACCACTACGCGCGCACCGTCGTGGACGAACGTTATCTCACTCGATTAGATGCCAATGAAGTGCGTTACTCGGCTTATGACCCGAAATCGATCATGCACTACGCGATCCGCGAGGACTGGACCGAAGGCGATTTCAAGATTGACCTCAACCTTGTACTCAGCGACAAGGACAAGGCCTTCATGGCGGCAGCGTATCCCTACCCTGCCGCGCCAGATGAATAAATCGTTTATTTGACCTGGCCGAGGTTCGCCTCACTCATGTCCAACTCGCCCAATACTTCGCGCAGCACGTCATCACCGATCTGGTGATGACGACTCAACTTGTACAACTCCAGGCGTTGCGCGCGCAGCGCCTTCAAACGCAAGCGGCGCTCCAGCAGATCCATTTCGAACGCCAGCGCTTGCGCTTCGGCGGAATCGTTGAACACCTCAAGTTGATGGCGATATTCGGACATGAGCCGCGCCTTGAGTTCCGCCGCCAGCGCCGCTTGCGCCGCCTCGGCAGGCTTGGCCTCCTCGACTTCCAGCGCATGAATTGCCGCTTCCGCGGTTTTGCGCCACGCGTCGCGCACTTCATTGCGGCGTTTGTCGTCGGGACTTTTCTCGATGCCGCGCAGCAACATCGGCAAGGCAATGCACGCCGCGACCAACGACAGCAGGATCACCCCGGCGGCGATGAAAATCAGCAAGTCGCGCTCGGGAAACGCGTCGCCGCCCATCAGCAACGGCACCGACAGCACAC
>NZ_MKGS01000029.1:0-12314 GCF_002836905.1 Pseudomonas sp. 43NM1
GCGCCGGGCAGCAAAATCTACAGCTCGATCATCAGCGGCACCGATCCGGCCAACGTCGGCACCGGTTACGCCAACTACAACGGCACCTCGATGGCCGCGCCGCACGTTGCCGGTTCGATGGCAGTGTTGATGGAACGCTTCCCGTACATGACCGGCGCGCAAGTCGCCAGCGTCTTGCGCACTACCGCCACCGACCTCGGCGCGCCGGGCATCGACGCGTTGTACGGCTGGGGCATGATCAACCTGGGCAAAGGCATCGACGGCCCGGCAATGTTCGTCACCGAGCAAGACGTGCCTGAAGAATTCCGCATTCAGGGCGCCTACGGTTCCAGCCAGTTCGTCGCAGACCTGCCGGGCATCGGCGCGATCATCGACGCCGGCAAACCCACCGAACGCGTGTGCAACGACGTGCACTGCGGGCTCGACACCTGGCGCAACGACATTTCCGGCCACGGCGGCCTGACCAAACAAGGCATCGGCACCCTCGTGCTGACTGGCGCCAATACCTACAGCGGCCCGACGCTGGTCAATCAGGGACGCCTGGCGATCAACGGTTCACTGGCCTCGGCGGTCACCGTCAATGACAGCGGCATCCTTGGCGGCAATGGCCGGATTGGCGCACTGACCGCGAAAAGCGGCGGCACCGTCGCGCCGGGCAATTCCATCGGCACCTTGCAAGTGGCCGGCGACGTAGTCTTCGAGCCAGGCTCGACCTACGCCGTGGAACTGTCGCCGACCAGCAGCGATTCGATTGTCGCCGGCGGCTCGGCCACGGTCAGCGGCGCCACGGTCAGCCTGTCGCTGGAAAACAGCCCGACGCTGCTCAGCGCTACCGAAGCGCAAAGCCTGCTCGGCCAGCAGTACAACATCCTGCAAGCGGCCGGCGGCATCCAGGGCCAATTCGCTGCGGTGGTGCCGAACTACCTGTTTATCGGTGGTGCGCTCGACTACACGGCGACCGGCGTGCAACTCGCGGTTGAACGTAACGCCACGTCCTTCAGCGCCGTCGGCCAGACCCCGAACCAACGCGCCGTCGCCGCTGCCGCCGAGCAGTTGGGCGCGGGTAATGCGCTGTACGAAACCCTGCTGCTGGCGCCGAATGCCGCGGTTGCGCAACAAGCGTTCCAGCAACTGTCGGGCGAGATTCACCCGGCGATCAGCAACATGCTGATCAACGACAGCCGCTACCTGCGCGACGCCGTCAGCGCACGTTTGCAAGAACGTGACCTGTACGACGCCGGCGCGCCGACCGATGACAACAGCAACCTGTGGGTGAAAGTCCTCGGTGCCTGGGGCAAAAGCGATGGCGGCAATGAAAACGCCAGTTCCACCAGTTCCATTGGCGGCTTGCTGGTCGGTGGCGATGGCTTGATTGCGCCCGATACGCGCCTCGGTTTTGTCACTGGTTACAGCGACAGTTCGATCAGCATGGGCGACGGCACGCATTCCTCGGCCGACGTCGACAGCTACCACTTGGGCGCGTACCTGGGGCATGAAATTGATGCCCTGCGCCTCAGCGTCGGCGCTGCGTACAGCTGGCATCGCATCGATTCCAAACGCGATCTGCAATTCGCCGAGGTCAGCGGCAAGCAGAAAAACAAACGCGATGCGAGCACTGCGCAAGTGTTCACCGAAGCGGCGTATCGCCTCGACCTGCAACCCTTGGCGCTGGAACCGTTCGCCAAACTGGCTTACGTGCATCTGAACAGCGACAGCTTCACCGAAAAGGGTGATGCCGCGGCGCTCAAGGGAGGTGAAGACAATCGCGATGCGGTGCTGTCGACCCTCGGCTTGCGCGCGAGCAAAGCGATTGCCTTGTCCGATCAGAAGCAACTCGAACTGTCCGGCAGCCTCGGCTGGCAGCACAACCTGAGCAGCGTCGATTCCGATCAGCATCTGGCCTTCGCCAATTCGGCGGGCAACAGCGGCTTCAACGTGCAGAGCGTATCGCTGGATCGCGACGCGGCGGTCGTCGGCCTGCGCGCCGGACTTGCGTTGAACAACACGACGCGGGTCAACCTCGATTACAACGGCCTGCTTGGCTCCAACGAAAAGGACCACGGCGTCGGTCTGACCCTGGACTGGCAGTTCTGATCTGACGCAAGGAAGCAGACAACATGGGATTGTTTGATTACAAAAACGCCGGCGGCAGCGCCGGCAAGGAGTTGTACAACGACGCCATCGCGCTGACGTTGTACGCCTACACGCCGACCGGCCAACCTTTGCCGGCCAGCGCCTGGGCGCCAATTGGCGCAACGGCGTTGGGCTATCACGGCAAGGTCGGGACACAAGGCACGTTCTTTGGCGAGAAGGACGGCTTCACCAGCGCCGAAGCCGAAGTGCTCGGCAAGTACGACGCCGCCGGCAAGTTGATCGGCCTCGGCGTGGCGTTTCGCGGCACCGGTGGCCTGGGCTATGGCGACACCTTCGGTGACTTGAAAAACAATCTGCTGGCCGCCATCGGCCCGGTGGATTACGCGAAGAACTACGCGAAAAACGCCTTCGACGGATTGCTAAAAGATGTCGCGGCGTTTGCTGTCGCCCATGGCATCGGCGCCAAAGACGTGCTGGTCAGCGGCCACAGCCTCGGCGGT
This sequence comes from Pseudomonas sp. 43NM1, assembly GCF_002836905.1. Lineage (NCBI taxonomy): Bacteria > Pseudomonadati > Pseudomonadota > Gammaproteobacteria > Pseudomonadales > Pseudomonadaceae > Pseudomonas > Pseudomonas sp. 43NM1. The sequence continues at coordinate 2,595 of NZ_MKGS01000029.1, forward strand.
TTGGGCGTCAACAGTGTGGCCGAGTTGAGTGGTGACAACTGGGGCGGGTTCTTCAAGGAAGCCAATTACGTGGCATTCGCTTCGCCGACGCAAAGTGCCAATGTAATGAACATCGGTTATGAAAATGATCCGGTGTTTCGGGCGCTCGACGGCACCACGTTCAGCAGCGGCTCGCTGGGCAAGCACGATGGTTATCAGGCGTCGGCGACCAACAACATCGTCAACTTCAATGACCATTACGCGTCCACCGCGCAGAACCTGGCGCCGTTCAGCATTCTCAATCCGCTGAGCTGGTCGGCGCACGGTTCGCTGGGTTATGCCGATGGCTTGAATCGGGTGATCGATTCGGCGTTCTACAACCTGACCAGCAAGGATTCGACGCTGATCGTTTCCAATCTGCAGCAGGATTCGCGCGGCAAGACCTGGGTCGAGGACTTGGGCCGCAGCGGCGAGCCGCACACCGGCAGCACGTTCATTATCGGCACCGACAGCAGCGATTTGCTCAAGGGCGGCGCCGGCAATGACTTCATCGAGGGGCGTGATGGCGACGATCGTTTTCGCGATGACGGCGGCTATAACATTTTGCTCGGCGGCAAGGGCCACAACACTTTTGAACTGCAAAAACCGTTGCAGAACTTCAGTTTCGCCAATGACGGCGACGGCAAGCTGTACGTGCGCGACGCTTACGGCGGCATCAGCCTGACGCGCGACATCGGCGCGCTGGTGAGCAAGGAGCCGGGTGCGTGGTTTGGCAGCAAGGACGTCACCCACACCGTCAGCGCCAACGGCTTGCTCAACGGCACGGCGTTGACCCACTACAACCATTCACTGAATGGCGACGCCTACGGCAATACGCTGGCGGCGACGCAGGACGGTGACTGGCTGTTCGGCAATGCCGGCAACGACCTGCTGCGCAGCGACAAAAGCCACGTGACCTTCGTCGGTGGCGCCGGCAATGACGTGATGCACGCGGGCGCCGGCAACAACACGTTTCTGTTCAGCGGGGCCTTTGGTTTTGACACGATCAACGGTTATCAGGGCAGCGACAAATTGGTCTTTATCGGCGTGCAGGGCGCGGGGCAGGGCTATGACTACACCCAGCATGCCGCGCAGACCGGGCAGGACACGCTGCTCAAAGTCGGCGATTTTGCCGTGACGCTGGTTGGCGTCGGGCTCGATCACCTGTCCGCTTCGAGTTTTACCTTTGCATAAGGATAAGGACTGCACGCACTGAAATGCTCCGGAGCGCCTCGTCCCAGAGGCGCTTTGGCTGTGAGCTATCTCTGACAATTCCAACAAAAGAGAGGCAATAGCAATGGGTGTTTTCGATTACAAGAACTTCAGCACAGCCGAATCCAAGGCGTTGTTCAGCGATGCCATGGCCATAACGCTGTATTCCTATCACAACCTCGATAACGGTTTTGCCACCGGTTACCAGCACAACGGTTTCGGCCTCGGCTTGCCGGCCACGCTGGTCGCCGCGTTGATTGGCGGCACCGATTCGCAAGGGGTGATTCCCGGCATTCCGTGGAATCCCGATTCGGAAAAACTCGCACTGGAAGCCGTGAAAAAGGCCGGTTGGACGCCCCTTACCGCCGCGCAGTTGGGCTACGACGGCAAGACTGACGCGCGGGGCACCTTCTACGGCGAGAAGGCCGGATACACCAGCGCTCAGGTGGAAATTCTCGGCAAGTACGACGCGCAAGGGCATCTCGGCGAGATCGGGATTTCCTTTCGCGGCACCAGCGGGCCTCGGGAAATCCTCATCGGTGATTCCATCGCTGACGCCATCAGCGACCTGCTGGCAGCCTTTGGTCCCAAGGATTACGCAAAAAATTACGCCGGCGAAGCGTTTGGCAAACTGCTCGGCAACGTCGCCGCGTTTGCCGGCGCCCATGGCTTGTCCGGCAAGGACGTGCTGGTCAGCGGCCATAGCCTCGGCGGTCTGGCGGTCAACAGCCTGGCGGATTTGAGCAGCAACAAGTGGTCGGGTTTCTTCCAGGATTCGAACTACATCGCCTACGCTTCACCGACCCAGAGCAGCACCGACAAAGTGCTCAACGTCGGCTACGAAAACGACCCGGTGTTTCGCGTCCTCGACGGTTCGACCTTCACTTCGGCATCGCTCGGCGTGCACGACGCGGCCAAGGTTTCGGCGACCGACAATATCGTCAGTTTCAACGATCACTACGCCTCGACGGCGTGGAACGTGCTGCCGTTTTCCATCCTCAATGTGCCGACCTGGATCTCGCATTTGCCGAGCGCCTATGGCGACGGCATGAACCGCGTGATCGACTCGAAGTTCTACGACCTGACCAACAGGGATTCGACGATTATTGTCGCCAATCTGTCCGATCCGGCGCGTGCTAACACTTGGGTGCAAGACCTCAATCGCAACGCGGAAACGCACAAGGGCAGCACATTGATCATCGGCAGCGACGGCAATGATTTGCTCCAGGGCGGCAAGGGCAACGACTACCTCGAAGGGCGCGACGGCAACGACATCTTCCGCGACGGCGGTGGCTACAACATCGTGCTCGGCGGCAAGGGCAGCAACGTGCTCGACCTGCAGCAATCGGTGAAAAACTTCACGTTCGCCAATGACGGCGTCGGCAATCTGTACGTGAAGGATGCGAGCGGCGGGATCAGCATCACCCGCGACATTGGCACCGTGATCACCAAGGAGCCGGCGTTTCTCTGGGGCGTGTTCAAGGACGACGTCAGCCATAGCGTGACGGCGGATGGTTTGAAGGTCGGCGGCAATCTCACGCAATACGCTTCGACGGTGAAGGGCGGGGCGGGCGCCGACACGTTGACCGCGAAGGCCAGCGGCGACTGGGTGTTCGGGCTCGATGGCAACGACCATTTGATGGGCGGCAAGGGCAATGACGTGTTTGTCGGCGGCGCCGGTAATGACCTGATGGAGGCTGGCGGCGGGGTTAATACGTTTCTGTTCAGCGGGGCATTTGGCCAGGACCGGGTGGTCGGGTATCAGGCGACTGACAAGCTGGTGTTCCTCGGCGTGCAGGGCGTGACACCGGACGACAACTTCCGCGCGCATGCGTCGGCGGTCGGCCAGGACACGCTGCTGAAATTCGGGGGTGATTCGGTGACGCTGGTCGGGGTGGGACTGGAGAGTTTGACCGGCGCCGGGATTGTGATTGTTTGACAGGGCCTCTTCGCGGGCAAGCCTCGCTCCTACAGGGATTACGCGATCCCCTGTAGGAGCGAGGCTTGCCCGCGAAGGCGTCATTCCAGCCACCATCAATTCAAAGATGTGCAACCGCCATCGCGCTGATTGCGTGACTCGCCCGCCATTTTCTGACTCAAAACACCTGCACTAAAGCGTCCGCCGACTTTTTCGTTAACGGAGTGCGGACATTGAGTAAAAGGAGATGGGTCACGTGAGTAACAGCAAGAGGATTGTCTGGGGTTTGGCATTGGCCGTGTTATCGGCGAGCGCCGCTGCGGATTTGCCTCACAGCTCGATTTTGAGCCGTTATGGCATGACGCCAGATGAATTGCCAAAACCGCCAGCCATCGAAACCAAACCCGTTGCTGAAGAGAAAAGCCTGTTTCAGGTTCAGCCGGAACAGCCTTGGGCGACGATGCGCATTGGCAACGGGAATTTGCCGGAAGTGACGGGCAACATCAGCATCGACAATTCGGTGCGACAGGAATATGAGCGGTGCCACAAGCTGCGCGCGGAGATGATCAAGCGTGGCGATCGATATGTCGTGTGCGACAGCGCCATGCCGGGGATGCCATAGATTTGCAGTGAATTGACGGGCCTCTTCGCGGGCAAGCCTCGCTCCTGCAGGGATTACGCGATCCCCTGTAGGAGCGAGGCTTGCCCGCGAAGAACGATAACGCGGTCTTAGTCTTCCTCGCGAACCGTCGCAACCTCGTCAGCCTTGACCTTCACTTTCGCCCCGGAAATATCCTCGAACTCATAGAAGCCGTCCTTGGTTTCAGTTTTCGGCATGTCCTTGGTCAAATACTGGGTGCCGTTCTGCAGGGTCACGACGGTTGGCGTCGAGCAACCGGCCAGGGCCAGGAAGGCCGCTACTGCCAATGGCAGGCCCAGGGTTTTGATGTTCATAGTCACCTCTCATGCTGCTTTGAAAAATCAATGTGACTGTCTTCAGTCATCACTGCTGTGCTGAATATTGCTGCTTTGCTCAATATTGCTCTATGGCGGTTGGTGCCGTTGATCGGCATAAAGTTCGATGGCGCGGCGAAAAATACTCGATTAGCTGCGCCACCCATCTTTTTCCGTTTGCACCGGCAGGGCATGGCTGGTATCTGTACGCATAACCAGTACTCGCTCGCCATGGCCCATTTTCCTGTGACTGCAAACCTGCTCGACGATCCGTTCTACTACTTGAACAACTTCATGCAAGTGCTTGATTGGCTTGAGCATCGTTATGCCGACGTGCTGAGTGTAGAGGAACAACGCTTTATCGGTGAGTTCAATCAGCTGCCGCGTGAGTCGCGCGCGCTGCTGGTGCGCATGGTCATGCGCAAAGGCCTGCATTTTCGCGCTGGCAAATTGCACTACGTCGAAATCGGCGACATCGCCATGGCCGCCGCGCCGTTGCTGCAATTGGGCTGGATCGATGAGCAATCGCCGCTATTAATAGAAGAGGTGTTTGGCGTATTGCTCAAAGCCGAAATCCTCCAGTGCCTGGGCCATGCCATCGAGCAACCGAAAGGCAAGAAGACCGATTGGCTGCCGCTGCTCAGCGAACAGTTTCCCGAACCGCGCAGCTTCCAGCACTGGTGCCCGACGCTGGGTGATCGGCTGTTCAGCCTGACGATCATGAATCTGTGTGACCGCTTGCGCCTGATGTTCTTCGGCAATCTTTATCAGGATTGGTCAGAGTTCGTGCTGGCCGACCTCGGCATCTTCACCTACGAAAAAGTCGAATTCTGCGCTGAATCCCGCGGGTTGCGCAGCCGCGAAGACGTTGATGCCTGCGTGTTCCTGCACGACTGCCAGCAACGCTTCGAGGCGGGCGAAGAGGTCGCGGCGGTGGTCGAGCAGATCAACGCTGTGGCGCTGAGCAACCCGTGGCTGCAACGTCGGCGCGGCAAGTTGCTGTTCCAGATCGGCCAGTATTGTGAGCGGATGGCCGATTTCGCCAACGCGCTGATCATCTATCGCGACTGCGCCTACCCCGGCGCGCGTCTGCGGCTGATCCGCGTATTGGAGCGCTGCGGCGAGTATGCGTTGGCGCTGGAACTGGCGACGGTCGCCGGGCAAGCACCGGAAAGTGCCGCCGAACAGCAGAAACTCCTTCGCGTGCTGCCACGGCTGCGGCGCAAACTCGGCGGGCCGCCGATCAAACGCGCCAGCGCTCGGGCGATGCAGCGCCTCGACTTGCAACTGCCGCGCAGCGATCTGGGCCTGTCCGTCGAGTATTACGTGCAGGCGCACTTGGCCGAAGCGGCGGCGCCGGTGCATTACGTCGAGAACAGCCTGATCAATTCACTGTTTGGCTTGCTGTGCTGGCCGGCGATTTTCGCGCCGTTGCCGGGAGCGTTTTTCCACCCGTTCCAGCGCGGACCGGTGGACCTGCTCAATGAAGACTTCCACGATCGCCGCGCCGAACTGTTCCAAGCCTGTTTTGCCGAACTGGATGACGGCCGTTACCGCCAGACCATTCGCGAACGGTACGCCGGCAAGTGGGGCGTGCAGTCGCCGTTCGTGTTCTGGGGCGCGTTGAGCGAGGAATTGCTCGATCAAGCGCTGGACTGCCTGCCCGCCGAGCACCTCAAACACTGGTTCAGCCGTTTGCTGCTCGACATCAAGGCCAATCGCGCCGGCATGCCTGACCTGATCCAGTTTTGGCCGCAGGACAAGACCTATCGCATGATCGAGGTCAAAGGCCCGGGCGATCGCCTGCAAGACAACCAATTGCGCTGGCTCGAGTTCTGCCACGAACACCAGATGCCGATTGCCGTGTGTTACGTGCAATGGGCGGAGCAGAGCGCTTGAGCTACAGCATCGCGGTGCGGGCGCTGTGTGAATTCACCGCCAAGGTCGGCGACCTCGATTTGCGCTTCACTCCGTCACCGACCGCGCTCGAAGGCATCGTCGGCCATCGCACCGTGGCCTCACGCCGCAGCGACCACTACCAAAGCGAAGTTGCGCTGCTCGGCCACTATCAATCGTTGACGGTAAAGGGCAGGGCGGACGGCTACGATCCGACGCAAAACTGCCTGGAAGAAGTCAAAACCTATCGCGGCGACCTGAGCAAACAACCGGCCAACCACCGCCAGTTGCACTGGGCTCAGGCAAAAATCTACGGCTGGCTGATGTGCCAGAAGCTCGATCTGGCGCAGATCAACGTCGCGCTGGTGTATTTCGACATCATCAGCGAGAAGGAAACCTGTCTGGTCGAGGGTTACCGCGCCGAAGAACTCAAGGTGTTCTTCGAGCAACACTGCCAGTTGTTTTTGCATTGGGCCGAGCAGGAAATGGCCCATCGCGAGGCGCGCAACCACGCCGCGCAAGGGTTGAAGTTTCCGCATGCCGGGTTCCGTCCGGGCCAGCGGCATCTGGCTGAATCGGTGTTCAAAGCCGTGAGCACCGGGCGCTGCCTGATGGCGCAAGCGCCGACCGGGATCGGCAAAACCGTCGGCACGCTGTTTCCAATGCTCAAGGCGTTAGCGCCGCAGCAACTGGACAAGGTGTTCTTCCTCACGGCGAAAACCCCGGGACGCAAACTGGCACTCGACGCTGCGCAAGTGATCCTCGACAGCGCCGATGCGCCGCCGCTGCGGATTCTCGAGATGATCGCCCGTGACAAGTCCTGCGAACACCCGGACAAGGCCTGCCACGGCGAATCCTGCCCGTTGGCCCAAGGCTTTTACGACCGTTTGCCCGGCGCACGGCAGGCCGCCAGTCGCTTGAGCCTGTTGAACCAAAGCGCATTGCGCGATGTGGCGTTGCAGCACAACGTTTGCCCGTATTACCTCAGCCAGGAGATGGCGCGTTGGGCGGACGTGGTGGTCGCGGACTACAACTATTACTTCGATTTCAGCGCATTGCTCTTCGGTTTGGCCCAAGCCAATAACTGGCGCGTCGCGGTGCTGGTGGACGAGGCGCACAACCTGGTGGAACGCGGCCGGCAGATGTACAGCGCCAGCCTCGATCAGGCGACTCTGAATAACGTGCGCAAAACTGCGCCGGAACCGTTGAAGAAATCCCTGCAACGGGTCAACCGCGAATGGAATGCCCTGCATGAACCGCAACTCAGCCCGTATCAGGCCTACGACCGCGCGCCGGAAAAACTCCTGCAAGCCTTGTCGTCCTGCAGCGCGAGCATCGGCGATTACCTGAATGATCATCCGCAAGGCCTCGACAGCGCTTTGCAGAATTTCTACTTCGATATGTTGCAGTTTGGCCGGGTCGCCGAGCTGTTCGACGAGCAGTATTTGTTCGACATCAGCAAACGCGACCTCGAGCGCAAGCGCAATCTGTCGACCCTGTGCCTGCGCAACGTGGTGCCCGCCGGGTTCATTCGCCCACGCTTGACGGCGGCGCGCAGCACGGTGCTGTTTTCCGCGACGCTGAGCCCGCGCAATTACTACGCCGACCTGCTCGGCACGCCGCCGAATACTGTGTGCATCGACGTTGAATCGCCGTTTCATGCCGACCAATTGCACGTCAGCATCGTCAGCCGCATCTCTACGCGTTTCGTCCACCGGCAAGCCTCGCTGGAACCGATTGTCGAGCTGATCGCCCGGCAATTCAGCGAACGCCCCGGCAACTACCTGGCGTTTTTCAGCAGCTTCGATTATTTGCAGCAAGTGGCGCAGTTACTCGCCGAGCGCCACCCGCAGATCAACTTGTGGTCGCAATCGCGCGGCATGGCCGAAACCCAGCGCCAGGAGTTTCTCGACCAGTTCACCACGCATAGCCAAGGCGTGGGTTTCGCGGTGCTGGGCGGGGCGTTTGGGGAAGGCATTGATTTGCCCGGCGCGCGGCTGATCGGTGCGTTTATTGCGACGTTGGGCCTGGCGCAACTGAACCCGATCAACGAGCAGATGAAACACCGCATGGCCGCGATTTTCGGCGCCGGTTACGACTACACCTATCTCTATCCAGGCGTGCAAAAAGTCGTGCAAGCGGCCGGGCGGGTGATCCGCACGCAACAGGATCAAGGCGTGGTGATGCTGATCGATGATCGTTTTGGCGAGAGCAAGGTCAAACAGCTGTTGCCACGCTGGTGGTCGGTGCAGTCCGCGTAATCAAAGACTCGACCTCAATGCTGGCCATTTGGCCGGTTTTGCTGTGACCCTCGCGCCAACCGCGACTTCCAAGGCCTGAATTTGTATCTTTTTAAATGTGCGGTTTATCGCATACTTCGTGAAACAAAAAAGTCGGGATGGATCAATGAGCGGTGATCGGACAAAAACCAGCGTTATCGAGGACAGCCGATTTCGTCTGTTGATCGATGCCGTGGTGGATTACGCGATCTACATGATCGACCCCGATGGCATCATCACCAGTTGGAACGCCGGGGCCAGACGCTTCAAGGGCTACGAGGAAACGGAGATTCTCGGCGAGCATTTCTCGCGGTTTTATACCGAGCCCGATCGGCATGCCGGGTTACCGCAGCGCGCGCTCGACACCGCGCGCAATGAAGGGCGCTTTGAGGGTGAAGGCTGGCGCGTGCGCAAGGACGGCACACACTTCTGGTCTCACGTGGTCATCGACCCGATTCTTGATTCGTCGGGCGTGTTGCTGGGTTACGCAAAGATCACCCGCGACCTCACCGACCGCAAGATGGCTGAAGAAACCCTCAAACAGAGCGAGCATCAGTTTCGCTTGCTGGTGCAGAGCGTCACCGATTACGCCATCTATATGCTCGACGCCAGCGGTCGCCTGACCAACTGGAACCTCGGCGCCCAGCGCATCAAGGGCTACCGCCCCGAAGAAGTGATCGGCCAGCACTTTTCGATGTTCTATACCCCCGACGACCGCGAGGCTGGCGAACCGCAACGAGCACTGGAAACCGCTGCGCGCGAAGGCCGCTTCGAAAACAAGGCCTGGCGTCTGCGCAAGGACGGCACGCAGTTTTTCGCGCATGTGGTGGTCGACCCGATCTGGGGCGAAACCGGCACTTTGCTCGGTTTTGCGAAGATTACCCGCGACATCACTGAAGTGACCCAGGCCCAGCACGCGCTGGAGCAAACCCGCGAAGCGTTGTTCCAGGCGCAGAAGATGCAGGCCATCGGTCAGCTCAGCGGCGGCATCGCGCATGACTTCAATAACCTGCTGACGGTGATCCTCGGCAATCTGGAAATCGTCCGCAAACGCGTCGGTGAAGACCCGAAAATCGTGCGTCTGCTGGAAAACGCCACTCAAGGCGCGATGCGCGGCGTGTCCCTGACTCAGCGCATGCTCGCGTTCGCCCGGCGCCAGGAGCTGAAAACCGAAGCGGTGGAGATTCCGGCGTTGATTCAGGGGATTACCGGCCTGTTGCGCAGCTCGCTCGGGCCTGCGGTGAAACTGCAAACGCGTTTCGCCGCCGACCTCGAACCGGCGGCAGCGGACGTCAATCAACTGGAATTGGCCGTGCTCAATCTCGCGACTAATGCCCGCGACGCAATGCCCGATGGCGGCAGAATTGTCATCGGCGCGCGGACCGAAGAGATCAGCGATCCGGCGATATCCTCGCTGCCGGCCGGTCGTTACGTGTGCCTGAG
>NZ_MKGS01000030.1:0-12302 GCF_002836905.1 Pseudomonas sp. 43NM1
CAGCCGAACGCAGGCTGCGCCAGCTGCTACAAGGGGCGGGGTGGATTTGGAAACGGGCGCGTGGGTGGGTTAGGAAAACGCCAGCAGGTTGGCGCCGAGGAAGAGCTGGTCGATCCAGAACACCTGGTGCGCCAATACGATCAGCCAGAACACCAGTTGAAATGAAACTTTGCGCGTCTTGTGCCGGAACATTTGCTGGGCGAGCAATGCGCCCGGCCAGCCGCCGGCCAGTTCCACCGCGTGGAGGACATTCTCCGGGGTGCGCCAGGTGTCGGCGCGCGCCTTGCGTTTGTCGCTCCAGTACAGAAAAAACGCTACCACGCTGACCACGCCATACGCGGCCAGCGGGATCACCGAAGCGGCGCGCAGCCACAAGGCCAGCGAGCCGTAAAGCGGCAGTGCGCAGAGGATGGCGAACACCAGCAGCTTCAAGCGCGGACGCTGAACTGCGCCGCCGGACTTGCGTGCTGATTCACGCCGCGCACCTGCTTCACTCATGGCGTTGCAGCAGCCCAATCGACCCAGCCGAACTGCCACGTCGCGAGAATCACCAGACCAAACGCAATCCGGTACCAGGCAAACGCCGCGTAGCTGTGGTTGGCGATGAACTTGAGCAAGGCCTTGACCGCAATCATTGCGAAGATAAACGCGGTGACGAAGCCGAGCGCGAACACCGGAAGATCCGACGGCACGAACAGGTGCCGGTATTTGAACCCGGAATACACCGCCGCCGCGACCATGGTCGGCATCGCCAGGAAGAACGAGAACTCGGTCGCGGTTTTGCGCGACAGACCAAACAGCAGGCCACCAATGATCGTCGAGCCGGAACGCGAAGTCCCCGGGATCATCGCCAGACATTGCGCGAAACCGACTTTCAACGCGTCCTGCCAGGTAATCTCGTCGACGGTTTCGGCGTGCACTTCATGCTCACGCTTCTCGGCCCACAACATCACAATCCCGCCCACCACCAACGCCGCCGCCACGGTAATCGGGTTAAACAGGTATTCGTGGATCAAATCGGAGAACAGCACGCCCAACACCACGGCGGGCATGAAGGCGATCAGCAGATTGGCGGTGAAACGCCGCGCACTTGGCTCGCTCTTCAGACCGGTGACAACGTCGAGGATTTTCCGGCGAAATTCCCAGACCACCGCCAGAATCGCGCCTAACTGAATAATGATGTTGAAAGCGATGGCGCGCTCGCCACCGAAGTTGAGCAAGTCCGCGACGATAATCTGGTGTCCGGTACTGGAAATGGGCAAAAACTCCGTCAGCCCCTCTACAACTCCAAGAATCAGTGCCTGAAAGGCCGTCCAAAGATCCATCAATCCCCCAAGAAGCGATGCGCCAGGCATGCCCCGTTAATATTTTTTAAGCGTTCACTGCGATGAGCGTCATTGCGCGCGCACAGAATCCACACGAAACGGTAAAAATTCCGTGAAAAATCAACTTGAATTCAGGTTTTCTCGTGCGAGGCCGAAATCCTATCAGAGATGCCCGATTAACGCCGCTGCGTAATTGGACTTGTGTCGCATGGATAGCGCCGCCGATGCTGGCGATCATTGATGACAAGAATAAGAAATTGGAGTGACAGCGTTATGAACAGCTTGCGCAGTGTGTCGATCAGCCGACGCTTGTGGCTCATTTTGATTGTGGCCATCGTGATGTTACTGACCTTGGGCGCGTTGATGCTCAAGCAGATTCACGCCGACCTTTACCACGCCAAGGCGCAGAAAACCCAGCACGTGGTGCAGACCGCCAGTGGCATTCTGAATTACTACCACGACCTCGAAACGGCCGGCACGCTCACCCGCGACGCCGCGCAGAAACAGGCGCTGACGGTGGTGCGCGGCTTGCGTTATGACCAGAACGACTACTTCTGGATCAACGATCTGGTGCCGGTGATGGTCATGCACCCGGCCAATCCGAAACTTGAAGGGCAGAATCTCTCGGCAATCCGCGACCCGGATGGCTTCGCGGTATTCAACGAGATGGTCGCCATCGCCAAGTCCAAGGGCGCCGGCATGGTCGATTATCGCTGGCCGAAACCAGGCGCCAGTGCGCCGGTGGAAAAAACCTCCTACGTCAAACTCTTCGAGCCGTGGGGCTGGGTGATCGGTTCGGGCGTGTACATTGACGACATGCAAGCCGAGTTCTACGGTCAGGTCTGGAAAGCCTCGTTCATCGGTCTGGCGATTGCGCTGATCATGGCGTTGCTGGTGATCATGATTGCCCGCAGCATCGTCCGTCCGTTGCAGGAAACCGTGAACGCGATGGCCAACATTGCCAGCGGCGAAAGCGACCTGACCCGCAGCCTCGACACCCACGGCAAGGACGAAGTCACGCAACTGGCGCACCACTTCAACGCCTTCACCGCCAAGCTGCGGCTGGTGGTCAGCCAGTTGCAGGTATCGGCGAGTGCCCTGGGCCAATCCTCCAGCGACCTCGGCAACGACGCGGCGCAGGCGCAGCAGCGCAGTCAGCAACAGTCGCAGCAGATGGAACTGGTGGCCACGGCGATTAATGAAGTGACTTACGGCGTGCAGGATGTGGCGAAAAACGCCGAGCACGCCGCCAGCGAAATGCGTGACGCCGAGTCGCAGGCGCAGCAGGGCCAGGTCAATATCGATAGCAGTTTGCAGCAGATCGACAAGCTCTCCGGGACCATCGATCAAGCGGTCGAAGTGATTCGCACGCTGGCCGCCGAAAGCAACCAGATCGGCAGTGTGCTGGAGGTGATTCGCTCGATTGCCGAACAAACCAATTTGCTCGCACTCAACGCAGCGATTGAAGCGGCGCGCGCCGGTGAGCAAGGGCGTGGGTTTGCCGTGGTCGCCGATGAAGTGCGCTTGCTGGCGCAGCGCACGCAGAAGTCGACGGCGGAAATCCAGTCGATGATCGAACGCCTGCAAAATCATTCGGAAGCAGCGGTCAAGGTGATCGGCGACAGCAGCCGTGCCTCGCAATTGACCATCGAACAGGCTGGTCTGGCTGGTGCGAGTCTGAGCGCGATTGGCCAGGCGTTGCGCAATCTCAATGGGCTGAATGCATCGATTGCCAGCGCCACGCTGCAACAGGCGCATGTAGTGGAAGACATCAACCAGAACGTGACGCAAGCGGCCGGACTGTCGCACAGCACCGCGCTGGCGGCGGAGCAATCGAGCCTGGCGAGTGTGCACCTGAAAGAACTCAGCGAACAACTCAACGCCCTGCTCAACCAATTCCGCGTCTGACCTGTGGGAGTGAGCCTGCTCGCGATGGCGATTGATCATCCAGCAGTGATGTTGGCTGACAGACCGCCATCGCGAGCAGGCTCGCTCCTGCAGGGTTTGTGTGTGTCTGAAAGCGTCGGGCGAGCCCTGGCCAGACAATCTGGGTACAATCCGCTCCCTCTGCGACTTCCCCTCATAGGAACCACCATGTCCGGGCTTGAACTGTTTGCTGCCGTCCTCGGCGTGATTGCCGTTTGGTTGACGGTCAAACAGAACCCCTGGTGCTGGCCGATCGGGCTGGTGATGGTGCTGCTTTATAGCTGGGTGTTTTTCGAGGTCAAGCTGTATTCGGACATGCTGCTGCAGGTGGTCTACGCCGCGCTGCAACTCTACGGCTGGTGGCAATGGACCCGCGCCGGCGCCGCGCACAATGGCCGCCAAGTGACTCAACTGGATAACCGCTCGGTGGCGCTCGGGTTGGCGGTCGGCGCGGTCGGCAGCCTGTTGCTCGGCGCCGCGATGGCGCACTGGACCGACGCCGCGCAACCGTGGCTCGACGCGGCGCTGACCGGTTTCAGCCTCGTCGCGCAGATGTGGATGGCGCAGAAACGCCTGCAATGCTGGCCGATGTGGGTGGTCCTCGACACGATCTTCGTAGGCCTGTTCATCTATAAAGGCCTGTACCTGACCGCCGCGCTCTACGCCTTGTTCACCGTGATCGCCGTGCAAGGCTGGCGTGAATGGCGCGCCGATCCGGCGTTGCACGCATGAAAGTGCTGGTGCTCACCGGCCCCGAATCCAGCGGCAAGAGCTGGTTGGCTGCCGAACTGAAAGCACGCTTCGACGGTGTTCTGGTGGATGAATACGTGCGCCGCTTCATCGAAGAAAACCCGCGCGACACTTGCCTCGCCGACATTCCCGAGATCGCCCGTGGCCAGTTGCAATGGGAAGATCAGGCCCGCGCTGCGCAGCCACGTCTGTTGATTCTCGACACGCACTTGCTGAGCAACATCCTCTGGAGCCAGACCTTGTTCGGCAGCTGCCCGGCGTGGATCGAGGCGCAGTTGCTCAGCCGACATTACGATTTGCACTTGCTGCTGTCGCCGGAACAGGTCGACTGGACGGACGATGGTCAGCGCTGCCAACCGTCGCTGGACGAGCGCCGGGCATTCTTCGATGCGATCCACGGATGGCTCGAACAGCATCGACAACCGTTTCAAATCCTCCGCGGAAACTGGGCCGAGCGCCGCGATCTGGCCGTCGAAGCGGTGACTCGTCTGCTGGCATCCTGACCCGTGAACTGGGGCGTTTGCCCCATCTATTCCCCCTGTTCTGGGGGAAAAGTGTCCATTCCTGAAACACCCTCCTCTCGAAAAACCCCGAAACAAAGCCCTTCATCGTCCTGTCATCGCAGTTGTTAAACGCCTGAAACACCCCGCCGGTAAGCGTTGATCTAGAGCTTCTTGATCAATTCAGCGTGTTTCAGCGGCTGAACGCTGTCTCAGCGCTGAAACAGTGCGACTTGCTTCTCCGCTCCCGCCAAAGCTAACCCACTGAAATTGAACAACAATCCAAAAGCGGCACAGCTTTCGCTCTTTCCTCCACAACGCTGACCAGGGCCAGCCCACTAAAAGAAGGAATTGCGTCGTGGGGACATTCAATAAAGGTTTGACCGGCCTGCTGATCGGATGCGCTGCCAGCTCAGTGCTCAGTTTCAACGTTCAGGCAGAAGGCAATGGCGTCATTGTGCTGCAACGTGACGTTCAACCCATTGCCATCGGCCGCAATGGCGGCAAAGACCCCTACCCCACGACGGTGAACGCCAACCCTTCGGAACGCGTGGAGCAAACCATCGGCAGTGCCGAATTGAGCGACGGCGACTTTGCCAGCATCGCCAGCGGTTCTTCGATCAGCAACAACATCATTTCCCAGAACGGTTCCGGCGTCCCCGGGATGAACGCGGTGACCAACCCCAACGGTTTGCCCGGCATGAGCGCCGGCCACGGTGGCGGCAGCGGCGGCGCGATCTCGGGCACGATCAATCGCGCGATGACGTCCGGCCTCGCCCCGCTGACCCGCATGGCGGGAGGCCAGTGAGATGAATCGTTCGCTGATTTTCCTCGCCCTGCTCGCCAGTGCAAGTGCCATGGCCGATTCCAATGTACCGGTGGTCAACAACGCCAACATTCAGGATTCCGGCACTCAGTACAAAGGCAACTTCAACGTCAACCAGGCGGCCGGCGATCAACAGCAACAGACCAACACCCGCGCTATCGCCATCGGCAGCAACGCCTCGGCGACCACCACTGTGCGCCAAAGCCTCGACGCCGCCGCCAACCCGGCGATGAACGCGACGGCGACCATCGGCGGCAGTTCATTCAGCAATGGCAACGGTGTGCTCGGCGTCAACCAGAGCGCCGGGGCCAACAATCAGATGGCTAACGCCATGCGCGTGAGCATCAGTGCTAACCCGCAAAGCATCGACGACAGCGTCCTTTCGCAACAGAACGTGGCGTTGTTACCAGACTCAGGAGCAACTGGGGCCCCAACCGGCAGTCGCCAGGTCGTTACCAGCGACCAGGCCTTCACCGGCAGCCGAGGGGTAATCCAGGTGAACCAGAGCGCCGGGGTGGGGAACCGAATGGCTAACACCCTGAGCATCCGGGTCGCTGAATGACCCAAACCGCAGTGCGATTAGAAAGTACCAACACTTAACCAACTAATAAGCACGGAGAAACACCATGAAACCAACAACGGCTCTCAAACCACTGGTTTTCGCGCTCGCCGCAGTGATGGCAATCGCCGCTCAAGCAGGCGGTCGTGACAATGGTCACGGTAATGGGCACGGCAACGGGCATGGCAACAACCAGCCTCAAGGCCCAACCCTGGATCAAATCCTGTCCATCTCCGCCGGTGCCGGGGCCACCGTGCTGGATGCCCAGGACAACGACGGCAACTCCGTAACCAACCAGGGCACGCTGAATAACGCCGCTGCCGCCGACTCGCTCAATGGCTCCAACGGCAACATGGGTGCCAACGTGGCATCGGGTGACGGCAACCAACAAGACAACGCCGCGGCCCTGGCCACTGCTGACGAAAGCTTCATCTTCGGTTCGGCCGTTGCTGCTTCCAGCGCTACTCAGACCAACACCGGCAACACTGTTGCCAACTACTCCAACGTCAACCAGGCCGTGCTCTCCAATGCAGGCAACAACGGTTCCGGCAACATCGGGATCAACGTCACGGCCGGCAACTTCAACCAACAGAAAAACAACTTGGCAATCGCTGTTTCGGGTGGTCGTGTAGCCGCAGCCGCTGCTGCAGCCAACCAAAGCACCTCGGGCTTGACTGTTGATAACAACGCCGTGGAAAACACCCGCACCGATACCCTGTCCAGCACCTTTGCTGCGGCCGGTGGATTCGTCGCTTCGGGCACTGCAACTACCGAAGGCAACAACGGTAATGGCGGCGGCTGGGGCAACAACCGTGGCGGCCATAGTGGCGGCAACGGTGACTCCACTTCCGACTTCGTAGCGGTAGGCGTATTCGGTCTGGCCGGTGTAACCACTTCGCAAGTGCTGACTCCAGATGGCTGGAAAGACCCTGTAACCAACACTGCAATCATGCAGAACTCGATGAACAACTTCTCCGGCAACGGCGGAGCCAACGTGTCCTCGGGTGTTGGCAACCAACAAAGCAACTCGCTGTCCATCGCCGCAGGTTGCAGAGCCTGCCTGTAATCGCGATCGAACCGAAAGCCCCGGCAACGGGGCTTTTCCACAGTCCGCAAAGGCGTATCGATCATGCGTAGAACGGCCCTGTTCGCACTTATCTGCCTGTCTGGCCTGACCCAGGCCGCTCAGATGCCGATTGCCGCCCTGCCTGGAGGCAACCTCGTCTACAAGCAGGTGCAGAGTGTGCGTGAGCGCAAGTTCAGCGACATCGTCGAACAGAAAACCGACTTCAGTTGTGGCGCTGCCGCACTGGCAACGGTGTTACGCCAGGCTTATTGGCTGGACGTCGATGAGGAGCACATCATCAAAGGCATGTTGGTCAACGCTGACCAGAACCTTGTACGTACTCAAGGTTTTTCCATGCTGGACATGAAGCGCTACATAGAAAGCATCGGCATGCGCGCCCGTGGCTACAAGATCCCGCCGGAGAAACTCGACGCTGTAACGATCCCGGTGGTGGTACTGATGGAAGTTCGCGGCTACAAGCACTTCGTGGTGATGCAGCGTGCCGACAAGAAACACGTTTATATCGGCGACCCGGTGTTGGGTCACAAGCGCTACTCCCATGATGACTTTGTCAAAGGTTGGAACGGCATCGTCTTCGCCATCGTCGGCCCCGGTTACGACAAAGCCAATGCTTTGCGTGACCCACCCGCGCCGCTGACCGCGAAGAACAAGATGGATAACTTCAACCCGGTCAAAGATGCTGAACTGATGGATTTTGGTTTCATACAGAGCGACTTCTTTTAATCGCCAAATGATGATTTGGGGCAGGATGCTCCGGGAGCAGCAAATGAAAACCTCATACTGGCTGGCTGCCGCGTGCCTGGCGGCGAGCGCATCCGGCTACGCCAACGGTTTTAAACCCATCGAAATACAGGACCAGGAGCTTGCCGAGCTGCGTGGTCGGTATGTCATGCCGGGGCGAATTATCAGTTTCGGCATTGTCATGAACAGTACCTGGCGCAACGCCAGCGGGGACTTGATCGGCGCATCAACCGCCATGCAGATCCAGGCAGCCACGGTAAAACCCGAATTCTATGTATCAACCATTCAGGAAGTAGGCGCCGGCGCCAATCCCGGAGCCAACGCCGCCTCGGTGCCCGCCGTGGGCACCGGCAAT
The DNA here is from genome assembly GCF_002836905.1 of Pseudomonas sp. 43NM1. Classification (NCBI taxonomy): domain Bacteria; kingdom Pseudomonadati; phylum Pseudomonadota; class Gammaproteobacteria; order Pseudomonadales; family Pseudomonadaceae; genus Pseudomonas; species Pseudomonas sp. 43NM1. Next base: position 8,070 of record NZ_MKGS01000030.1, read on the forward strand.
GTGATCGGTGGCGCGGGCCTGGCCACCAGCCAGGGCATAACGCAAAGCGTACGCGCCGCCGGCGACAGCAACACCGCCTACAACGATGTGGCGATCAACGTCACCGAGGCCAGCGCGCCGCCGCCAATCGCCGCCCCGCAAGGTCAGGCGCTGGTGAGCGGGCAGACTATTTCCAGCAGCAATGCCGCTGGCAATGTGTCGGTCTCGGCGAACGCCAGTGGCGTGCAAATGGCGATTCAGGCCAGCGGCAATCAGGGCACCGCGCTGCAGCAAATTGCCCAGGGCGGCCTGTTGCAAAACACCCGGTTACTGGGCAGTAGCAACACGGTCAACAACATGACCCAACTCAACGTCGTACTTAACAATAATGGCGCGAGCCTGGGTGCTCTGGATTGCAATCTGACGCAACTCAAAGGACTACGCAGCCTAGGATATTGAACTACGCTGAGTCTCGATCATTGGGCTTAAAGGGACGGCTTATTTCATGTATCGATCAGTATCACTGCGTGCAGTTATTTGTTTGAGCACTCTTTTCCCGGCGGTCATGGTGCAGGCAGCGACCGACCCCGACATAGAGACCTTGAAACAGGAACTTCTGGAGCTGAAGCAACGATACGAAGTACAACAAAAAGCATTAGCGGTACTCGAACAAAGGGTTCGCCAGGTTGAAGATCAACCGGCGACACCACAGCCTAAACGCTTGGCCAAGTCCCCGGCCGACATGAAAGGCAATCAGCGCGTCGCCACCGGCACCGGCGCCGCTGCTGCATCCGGAGGCGCCGCTGGGGGCGGCGGCGCATCTTACGGGCAATCGCTGGCCGACGACTCACAACCGGCGCAGAGCGTGTCCAACTTGTATGACGAAGCCAGCGGCTTCTTCGGCGGCGGCAAATTCAGCTTTGAAACCGGGGTGACTTACGCCCGCTACGACACTCGCCAACTTATCCTTAACGGATTCCTGGCGCTGGATTCGATCTTCCTGGGCAACATTAACCTCGACCGCATCAAGGCTGACACCTGGACACTTGACCTCACTGGTCGCTACAACTTCAACAACCGTTGGCAGTTCGACATCAACGCGCCAGTGGTTTACCGCGAGTCGACTTACCAGTCCGGTGGCGCCAACGAAGGTGCCGCCGGGGTTACCAGCGAAGAGACGGTGACCAAGGATCCGACTCTGGGCGACGTCAACTTCGGGGTGGCCTACAAGTTCCTCGACGAATCGGTCAACACGCCGGACGCCGTGGTTACCTTGCGGGTCAAGGCACCGACCGGCAAAGAGCCATTCGGGATCAAGTTGCGCCAGGCGCAAAGCAATACCAACTTGTTTGTGCCTGACGACTTGCCGACCGGTAACGGCGTCTGGTCGATTACCCCGGGCATCTCGCTGGTTAAAACCTTCGACCCGGCAGTGCTGTTCGGCACCCTCTCCTATACGCACAACCTCGAGGAATCGTTCGACGACATCAGTTCCACAGTCAATCAGAAAACACCGGGCAAAGTGCGGATTGGTGACAGCTTCCAGATCGGCGCCGGCGTCGCGTTTGCCTTGAACGAGAAGATGAGTATGTCGTTTTCGGTGTCTGACCTGATCCAGAAGAAAAGCAAACTCAAGCAGGACGGCGGTGATTGGCAATCGGTGGTCTCCAGCGATGCCAACGCCGGTTACTTCAACGTCGGCATGACCATTGCGGCGACCGACAACTTGACGATCGTGCCTAACTTGTCGATCGGCATGACCGACGATGCGCCCGACTTTCAGTTCAGCCTGAAGTTTCCGTACTACTTCTAAGTGCACTAACGAAAAAGCCCCGCAGCGATGCGGGGCTTTTTGTTCAAGTTGAAAGAGTCAGCGAATCTGGTGTTTGTGCAACAACCGGTAGAACGTAGGCCGCGACACTCCCAGCACTCTTGCCGCAACACTCAAGTTGTCACTGTGACGGTTCAACACATCGCATAACGCCTGGCGCTCGGCGCGGGTTTTGTAGTCTTCCAGCGTCCCCATCGGCGCAGCGATACTTTGCTGGCTCATCAGCCCCAAGTCGCGGGCCTCGATCTGCCGTCCTTCAGCCAATACCAAACCACGCCGCACCCGGTTGGCCAACTCGCGCACGTTGCCGGGCCAGTCGTGTTTGCCCATGGCAATCAGCGCGTCTTCGCTGAAACTGCGCGGTCGGCGCCCGGTTTCATGGCTGTAGAAGTGCGAAAAGTGGTTGGCCAGCATCGACAGATCGCCGTGCCGTTCGCGCAACGGCGCGGTGACGACTTGCAGGACGTTGAGGCGGTAATACAGATCTTCGCGAAAGCGCTTCTTCTCGATCGCGGCTTCGAGGTCGACGTGGGTTGCCGCCAATACCCGCACATCCACCGGAATCGGCTGACTGCCGCCGACGCGCTCGATGTGTTTTTCCTGGAGAAAACGCAGCAGATTGGCTTGCAACTCCAGCGGCAAATCGCCGATTTCATCGAGGAACAATGTGCCGCCGTTGGCCGCTTCGATCCGCCCGACCTTGCGTTGATGGGCGCCGGTAAAGGCGCCTTTTTCGTGGCCAAACAGTTCGGATTGAATCAGGTGTTCGGGAATCGCGCCGCAATTGATCGCCACGAAGGGCCGGTTGTGGCGCTGGGATTGGCGGTGCAGCGTGCGCGCGACCAGTTCTTTGCCGGTGCCGCTTTCGCCGCGGATCAGCACTGGCGATTCGGTCGGCGCCAATTTGCTCAGCAACTTGCGCAGCTCGCGAATCGGTTTGCTGTCACCGAGCAATTCATGTTCCGGCTGGTTGACGTGGATCGTGCCCTGCCCGCGCAAACGCGCCATGCCGAACGCGCGCCCGAGGGTGACCTGCACCCGCGAGACGTCGAACGGTAACGTGTGAAAATCGAAAAACCACTCGCAGACAAAGTCCCCGACGTTCTGCAAACGCAGGACTTCCTGATTAAGTACGGCGATCCATTCGGTGCCGCTACGACTGATCAGTTCCTTGACGGCGTCGGGACGGTCCAGATGATAAGGCTGCAATCGCAAGAGGCCGACATCGCAACTTCGCGCGGCGGCGTTTTCCAGCGTACAGCTATCGACATCCCACCCAACGGAGCGCAAACCGGGTAAAAGACGATGGCAATCGTCACAAGGATCAACCACTAATAGACGTCTTAAGGCAGGCGCTTCGATCATGACTGTTCCTTGGCGCCAAATTAAAGGAAATATTATTAAAAACAGTCGTTTGGCGGACCTGGCTGTAACATTAGCAAGAAATTGACAGGGCCTTAAATCGTTTGACTATAGGAGTGTTAACTAATTAGTTATAAGACGGGGGTTTGTTAGTTACCTAACGACTTAAGCCCTTTCACCAAGCTTTCAGTCTGCTCGGCAAGTAGCCCTTAACATTGCGTATATGAAAGAAAGTTGAATTTTCTTTGCTTTGAGTGTGACCCAACCCCCCGGTGCGTGCATCAGTACAAGTAACCAGCCGAACGGTAAGCCCAACCGACGGCGGATCACTTGATTGGGCATAGAGAGAGAAGATCCCATGACCGCCCCGCTCCGTATCAACGAAGCTCTTTTGATTGCCGACCGCGCGTTCAAGCCATTTCAATGCGTGGCCTGGGCGCCACAAGAAGGCAACGGCGAACTCAGCCTGAGCATCATCGACCGCACTAATACGCGCATCAGCCACGCGCAGATTCCAAGCAGCGCTTATTCCGACCCAGTGCAACTTGAACACTTGCTGGAACAGACGCGCGCCGCGCTGAGCGAAGATGGCTATACCCTGCAATCGTGGTCCATGCCGCACTGATTAAACGTGCAAAGATCGCAGCCTTGTGCAGCAACTGCCAAGGCTGCGATCGGTTATTACTTGGCACGCTTTTCACTGGTTCAAAAAGACACTGTTCTGGCACATAACGACCCTCCGTTGGTTAGTTATCACCGTTGTGTGTTTGGCTGTTCAGGGATTGAATGTTTCGCACGCGAAAGTTGCCTTCCCGGCGCCCGGGTAGAGGGAACTGAAAGGAGATGCGTGCATGCTCACCCAAACTGCTATTGCCCGCCCCGCCGTCGTTAATGAAGCCGGACACCTCGATCACAGTTTCGCCGCCAACGGCAAAGCGCAGGTGTATTTCGCCGGCAGTTTGTCGAGCATGGCCAACGGCGTCGCCATCGATGCGCGTGGCCGGTTACTGGTCGCGGCCAAAGACGGCACCAGTGGCGGCAGTCGGTTTGGCCTGGCGCGA
>NZ_MKGS01000031.1:0-11873 GCF_002836905.1 Pseudomonas sp. 43NM1
ACCCGCAACGCCGCGCGGTTGAGCAACGCACGATCGTACAAATGCAGGACGAACACCGGTGTGTCCGGGGCTGCCTGGTTGAGTTCTTCGAGGGTCGGCATGCGTTTTTCGGCGAACTGGAATTCGTTCCAGCCACCGACCACGCGCACCCATTGCGGGGTCGGCGTGCGGTCGGCCTGATCCTTGAGCATGCGCAAGGCATCGGCCAGCGACGGCACGCCTTCCCAGCGCAATTCGAGGTTGTAATTGAGCCCGCCACGGATCAGGTGCAAGTGCGAGTCGTTGAGGCCGGGAATCACGCAGCGGCCCTTGAGGTCGATGACTTGCGTGCCGGAACCGCGCAGCGCCATGGCTTCGGCGTCGGAGCCGACGGCAACGAAACGTCCGGCGCTGATCGCCACGGCGGTGGCGAATGGGTTTTCACGGTCAACGGTATGAAATTGGCCATTGAACAGAATCAGATCGGCGTTCATCGCGTTTCCTCAGGCTGAGTGGAATGGGACAGCCACGGCGCGAACAGCCGCGTCGCCATGGGCATGAACAGGTACACCACCGATACGACGATGGTCAGGGTGATCAGGAACGTGGCGACCACGTAGTTGGACAGGAACGCGTTGAGCTGCAGCAGCGGCCCCCAGATGATCGGCACCAGCAAGGTGTGCGGCAGAATCACCAGCAGGGTCACCACGGCCTGCTTCCAGCGCGGTGGCGGTGGCGACGCGCTGTCGGCGGTGGGCGCGAACCAGAATTCGTTGACCGGATTGACCTCGGTCTGGTCGCCGTCGGCCAGCATCGGCGCGGCTTCGTTGACCAGTTCCAGGCGTTGCGGCGAATCGAGCCAGCGCTGCATCGCCTCGGTGGAACAGAAGCGCAGCACGCAGGTGTACATGTCGAGGCCGGCGTTTTTGCCGCGCATCACGTCCACGCCCAAATGCCCGTCCTGCTGCCCGGCGATGCTCACAATGTTGCGCAACCAAGCTTCGTACGGTGCCTCGAAACCGGCCTTGATCCGGTGTTTGATGATCAAGGTCACGACTTCTTCGAAGCCCGGTTTTGCGGCGGTGGGCTGGATGGCATCAGGCATAACGGAACACTCCGGCGAAACGATCGTTGAGCGCCAGCCGTCCTGGCCCGGCGATGAAAATGCTGGTGAAGAGGATGAGCAGCAGCCAGCCGAACTGGCCTTCGAACAGGCTCCATTGCGGATGCACGATCAACAGCGCCACCAGCAGCACAAACAGAATGGGCAGGCACGCGAGCCGCACCAGCACCCCGGCGATGATCAGCAGCGGGCACAGCACTTCGGCGAATATCGCCAGGATCAACGTGAGTTTGGCACCGAGGTGGAATGGGTCTTCGATCAGTTGCAGTTGAGCGGTGTAGTCCAGCAGCTTGGGCAAACCGTGCACCCACAGCAGAAACATTGCGCCGCTGACCCGCAGAAACAACAGCCCGAGATCCCGAGCCCGTTCATCCCATTCCGATGCGTTCATCGCCTGCGCGCCCCTGTGAAAAAATCACCGGCATGGCTTCGCCGGCACTTGAGTTGATAGTGCCGGGTCGGGGCGAGGGAAAATTGAATGTACGTGCTCTTTTTGCGGGGCTCCCTGTGGGAGCAAGGCTTGAGAGCACCGCTCCTGTGGGAGCAAGGCTTGCCCGCGATGGCGTCCTTGACATCGCCATCGCGAGCAAGCTCAGCTCCCACAGGGGATTGCGCAACGCTTGAGATCACCGCCCCTGTGGGAGCAAGGCTTGCCCGCGATGGCGTCCTTGAAATCGCCATCGCGAGCAAGCTCAGCTCCCACAGGGGATTGCGCAAGGCTTGGGATCACCGCTCCTGTGGGAGCAAGGCTTGCCCGCGATGGCGCCCTTGAAATCGCCATCGCGAGCAAGCTCAGCTCCCACAGGGGATTGCGCAAGGCTTGAGAGCACCGCTCCTGTGGGAGCAAGGCTTGCCCGCGATGGCGTCCTTGAAATCGCCATCGCGAGCAAGCTCGGCTCCCACAGGTTACGCGGGTGGGATGTTCAGCGGTTCGGCCATGTATTGGCTGATCTGCGCGCGCAGCCAGCGTTCGGCCGGGTCGTTGTCGTGGACGCCGCTCCAGGCCATCGATAATTGCGCGGCTTCGATCGGGAACGGCGGATCTTCGGCGCGCAGCGCACAGCCTTCGACCAGCGCGCACGCTGCGTAATCCGGCACCGTGGCGATCATCTCGGTGCCCGCGAGCAACGCGCGCAAGCCACTGAATTGCGGCACGCCGAGCACCACCCGCCGACTGCGGCCGATCTTCGCCAGATCGAGGTCGATGTTGCCGCTCAAATCCCCGGAAAACGAGACCATTGCGTGCGGCCGCTCGCAGTATTCATCCAGCGTCAGCGGCCCCGGCCGTTTGTCCCCGCGCAATACCTTGCAGGGGATATCGCGCAATTTTTTGCGTTTGGCGTTGGCCGGCAAATCCGTCGTATAGCTGACCCCGACAGAGATTTCCCCGGAAGCCAGCAGCGCCGGCATCAGCAGGTAATTGGCGCGGCGCACCACGACGATGATCCCCGGCGCCTCTTCGCGCAGATGGCTGAGCAATGGCGGAAACAGACCAAATTCGGCGTCGTCCGACAAACCGATACGGAACACGTCGCAACTGCTGGCTGGCTCGAATTCCTTGGCGCGGCTGACCGCGCCGGAAATCACGTCCATCGCCGGTTGCAGCTCCTTGAGAATTGCCAGCGCACGCGCCGTCGGCTCCATGCCGCGACCGTTGCGCAGCAGCAACGGATCGTCGAACAGATCGCGCAAACGCCCCAGCGCCGCACTCACCGCCGGTTGCCCCATAAAGAGTTTTTCAGCGACCCGGGTCAGGTTCTTCTCGAACATCAAGGCTTCGAAAATCACCAGCAGGTTCATGTCGACGCGGCGCAGATCGTTACGGTTCATCAGCAGGGTCCTTTGTGTGTTGAGTCGGCCTGGCGGTCAGCGCAAAACCCGGGAGGAAGCAGTGCCGGAACTTTACTCGATCAACGGCACTTTCGCCGCTCGTTTGTAAGGGCCGTATTCCACTGGCACCCATTGGAAATGTTTGCCCTCGGCAGCGATATGACCAATACCGGGGAACGGCAGATGCGCGGCGGTCACCCAGGTTTTGCTGGTCGCCGCAGCGCTAAACACCTGATTGCGGCTCTTGATCGCCTGCTGGCCGTCGGTGTCGAACCCGATCGATACCTCTGGATGCAGGAACTGCACGGCGAGGTTATGCACCAGATCGCCCATGAACAAAATGCTCTGGCCCTCAGAGGTGAAACGATACGTCGTGCTGCCCGGCGTGTGCCCGGCCTCCAGCGTTGCCTCGACACCCGGCACCGGCGATTGCCCGCTGACGAAGGTTTTGAAGCGACCCGCTGCAACATAAGGCGCGGTCGAATCCTGGGCGATTTTGAAATAGGCCTTGGCCGCTTCCGGTGCTTTGGCCAGCGCTTGCGGGTCGAGCCAGTAATCCGCTTCAGGCTTGGCTGCATAGACCGTGGCGTTGGCGAAGATCGGTTTTTGCTCGGCGTCGACCAGTCCGCAGACGTGGTCCAGGTGCAAGTGGGTGAGCAGCACGGTGTCGACCTGATCCGGCTGATAACCGGCGGCTTGCATGTTCTGCGAAAGCATCCCGGCGGTGGCGCCGATGCACTGCCCTGCCCCGGTATCGACCAGGATCAGTTGCTTGCCGGTGTTGATCAAAAACGCATTGAACGCCGTTTGCACGCCCGGCGTTTCAATCGAACGCCGCGCCAGCAACGCGCGGATCTGGCTCTGGGTCAGGCCTTTGAGCAATTTCGGCGACAAGTCGTTGTAGCCGTCAAACAGCGCCGTGACTTCGTAATCGCCTACCGCCAAACGAAAGTAACCCGGCACTTGAGTGCCGACCTGCGCTGGCGCTGCTGCCATCGAAGACGCGGATGCCAGCGCAATCGCGAGGCCCAGTGTGCCAATCAGAAAATGCCGCATGCGTTCACCTTTGATGTACCTGAAAAAAGCGGCCAGCGAGGCACGCCACAAGTCGCCCATCTTGCACTGCGCAGGCAGCGGCCGACTTGCAGCGATGTGCTGAGTTGGCGCAGTGGCTGACTGTAAACCGCGCGGAATTAACAACGTTTAACTCGCCTGCGAGCCGCCCGCGCCCAAGAATGAAGCCCTCTGCGCAGGCCTGTTTTTTCTCCAAAGGGAAGGTGCTGATCCACCGTGCAGTGCGCCCGCGCATTCCCACCGACACGGAAATTTGTCATGGCTCACGTTCAGTCCAACGCCGTCCGGGCGTCCGCCACGCCCATGCAAAAAACCAGCACCGGCGGCCTCGCGCCCTGGCGTGAAAACCTGGTCAAGCAACTGATTCTGGATGGCCTCAGCGAGACCCTGGAAGTCACCGAACTGGCCCGCGCCTGTGCGCTGTCACGCAGCCATTTTTCCCGCGCATTCAAGTGCAGCACCGGGGTTTCGCCGCAGGACTGGATTCGTTGCCAGCGCATCAACAAAGCCAAGCAGTTGATCCGTGACACCGACCTGACACTGACACAAATCAGCCTCGAATGCGGCTTCTGCGACCAGGCACATTTCTGCCACATTTTCACCCGCAGCGAAGGGATCAACCCGTTTGCGTGGCGTTGCAAAGTGGTGCGCGCGATCTCCTGCACACGTGGGACGAACAGAAAACCCGTGGCGAGGGAGCTTGCTCCCGTTGGGGTGCGCAGCAGCCCCGAAGTATTTGTGACGACGCAGATTTTGTGAGCGCTGCGCACTCAAACGCGAGCAAGCTCGCTCGCCACAGGTTCAGTGACTGCACATTATTGCCGCCCCACCCCATAACCCTGTGGGAGCAAAGCTTGCTCGCGATGGCGATTTCGAGACCGCCATCGCGGGCAAGCCTTGCTCCCACAAGGATTTTTGCTTGGACGCAGATCGTCGACTAAGCCCAATACCTTCTGTGGGAGCCGAGCTTGCTCGCGATGGCGATTTCAAAGGCGCCATCGCGAGCAAGCCTTGCTCCCACAAGGATTTTTGCTTGGACGCAGATCGTCAACTAAGCCCAATACCTTCTGTGGGAGCAAAGCTTGCTCGCGATGGCGATCTCGAAATCGCCATCGCGGGCAAGCCTTGCTCCCACAAGGATTTTTGCTTGGACGCAGATCGTCAACTAAGCCCAATACCTTCTGTGGGAGCCGAGCTTGCTCGCGATGGCGATTTCGAGACCGCCATCGCGGGCAAGCCTTGCTCCCGCAAGGATTTTTACTTGGACGCAGATCTTCGACTAAGCCCAATACCTTCTGTGGGAGCAAAGCTTGCTCGCGATGGCGATTTCAAAGGTGCCATCGCGGGCAAGCCTTGCTCCTACAGGTTTGGTAATTGATCAGGCCTTGAGGAAGGCCAGCAGGTCTTCGTTGAGCTGGTCTTTATGGGTATCGGTCAAACCGTGCGGCGCGCCCGGATAGACTTTCAGCGTCGAGCCCTTGACCAGTTTTGCCGAGGCAATCCCCGCCGCTTCAATCGGTACAACCTGGTCCGCGTCGCCATGCACGACCAAGGTCGGCACGTCGAATTTCTGCAAATCTTCGGTGAAATCCGTTTCCGAAAATGCCTTGATGCAGTCGTAAGCGTTCTTGTGGCCGGAGCTCATGCCTTGCAGCCAGAACCAGTCGATCATGCCTTGCGACGGTTTTGCGTCAGGCTTGTTGAAACCGAAAAACGGGCCAGCGGCGAGGTCTTTGTACAGCTGCGAACGGTCGACCAGCGAAGCCTGGCGGATGCCATCAAACACTTCCAGCGGCAAGCCGCCCGGATTGGCTTCGGTCTTGAGCATCAGCGGTGGCACCGAAGAAATCAGCCCGGCCTTGGCCACCCGGCCAGTGCCGTGACGACCAATGTAGCGCGCCACTTCGCCGCCGCCGGTGGAGAAACCGAAGAGCACCGCTTCCTTCAGGTCGAGCAGCTCGATCAACTGCGCGAGGTCGTCGGCGTAGGTGTCCATGTCATTGCCGTCCCAAGGCTGGCTGGAGCGGCCATGGCCACGGCGGTCGTGGGCGATGACCCGATAGCCCTTGGACGCGAGGAAAATCATCTGCGATTCCCAACTGTCGGCATTCAGCGGCCAGCCGTGGCTGAAGACGATCGGCTGCCCAGTGCCCCAATCCTTGTAATAAATCTCGGTGCCGTCGCGCGTGGTGAAGGTGCTCATGTGGCGTGCTCCATTTCGGTGGGATGTAAACGGTAGATAAAAAAATCAGGCAGATCAGCTATTCATGCGTTCGGCCAGCCGCGCCACCCGCTCGCCCAAGTGCGCGGCGGTGCAACGATCTTCCGGCGGTGGTGCGTCGCCGGGCGCTTGCTCGACGTTCGATTGCGCCATCGCCCCGAGCGAGCTGCCGAGGCGATTCAGTTGGCCGTCGAACACCCCACTGCTGCTGCGCGCCGGCAACAGGTCGAGGCCAACCCAGATCATCGAATGCTGCGCGGCGAACACCGCCATTTGCAGCAAAGTGTTGAGTTTGTCGCCGCACAGCGAACCGGAATTGGTGAACCCGGCAGCGAGTTTGTCGCGCCACGGCTGGGCCAGGTAAAACCCCGCCGTGGCTTCCATGAAATTCTTGAACGACGCCGACGCGCTGCCCATGTAAGTCGGGGCGCCGAAAATGATCGCGTCGGCCGCGTGCAAGTGCGCCCATTGCGCGTCCACGTCCTCCACCGAAATAAGCCGGCAGGTACTGCCCGGATGCTGTTCAACGCCTCGGGCGACGGCTTCAGCCATGACGCGGGTGTGCCCGTAGCCACTGTGATAGACCACCACCACGTTGCTCATTGCGGCGAACTCCAAAAGTGTCCGTTCCCTTAACACTGCGAAGACGACGGCCTTCGTTGGACTTGAAGCCGTAGAGTTTTGGGCGTAGACCAGACATTCGACGAGTTAAACGTTGTTAATTTTCAAAACGCCGCCCGCCCCGACCAAGCTCCGTTTGTCACACGGATGCCCAATAAATACACGCTGATCGCGCGCGCACCGAACGTAGCAGTCGCGATGAACACCTGACAGTCAGGCGCGCCCTGATTGCACTGCCGCGCAACCCTTGGGAATATGCCCACAAACCGCGTATTAGACGGATGCAAGCAGGAGCGCCACGTTGACTCTTTCCCCCGAACAGGCCATCCATTTCGGCCCTTACCGGATTTTCCCCGGCACCCGTCTGTTGCTGGAAGGCGAGCAGCCTGTGCGGCTGGGACGGCGCGCGATGGACATCCTGTTGATCCTGTTGGAGCACGCGGGGAATGTGGTCAGCAAACAGCATTTGATTGCGCAGGTGTGGCCGAAAAGCGTAGTCGAAGACATCAATTTGCGCGTGCACATGGCGGCATTGCGCAAAGCCCTCGGCGACGGTCAGGCCGGCCAGCGCTACATCGTCACTGTTGCTCAGCGCGGTTACAGTTTTGTCGCGCCGTTTTCGCTCGAACCCGCTGCGCAACGCTGCGAGCCGCTGGTGCAACCGCCCCGGCGGCATAACCTGCCGGTGCGCCGCACGCGGATGATCGGGCGCCAGCCGCTGGTCGACAGCCTGGTCACGCAACTCGCGCGCCAGCGCTTCATCACACTGGTCGGCCCCGGCGGCATCGGCAAAACCACCGTGGCGCTGCGGGTCGCCGAACAGCTGATCGGGCATTACCGCGACGGCATTCGTTTGCTCGACCTCGCCCCGATCAACGACCCACAAATGATCGACGCGCATCTGGCGTCGCTACTGGGCCTAGCCCTGCACGACGCCGAGCCGATGAGCGACATGGCGAGCGTGCTGCGCGAGCGGCAGATGCTGTTGGTGATCGACAACTGCGAACACTTGCTCGATGCGATTGCGCTGCTCTGCGAAAGCATTCTGCGCGGCGCACCACAGGTGCATATCCTCGCCACCAGCCGCGAGAGCCTGCGCGCCGAGGGCGAATACGTGCAACGACTGGAGTCGCTGGATTGCCCGCCGCCGATTGCCGTGCTCGACCGCGCCCAGGCCCTGAGTTTTTCGGCGCTGCAACTGTTCGTCGAACGGGCGATGGCCAACCACGACAGCTTCGAATTGAGCGATGAAGAACTGCCGCTGGCGATCGAAATCTGCCAACGCCTGGACGGCATTCCGCTGGCCATCGAGCTGGCGGCGGCGCAAGTGGTCGACCTTGGCGTCAGCGGTTTGCACACGCAACTGCAAGGCAGTTTTCGCCTGCTGACCCAAGGCTGCCAAACCACTCTGGCGCGGCACCAGACCTTGCGCGCGACGCTGGACTGGAGCTTCGATTTGCTCAGCCCCTGCGAGCAAACCTGCCTGCGCCGACTGGGGATCTTTCGCGACGGCTTCACCCTCGCCTCCGCCGCCGCCGTGATTGTTGGCCAGCAGATTGAACCCAACGAAGTGTTCGCCTCGATCACTCAGTTGGTCGCCAAGTCGTTGCTCAACGTCGATGTCGGCGACGAAGAAGTTTTCTATCGATTGCTCGACACCACGCGCAGTTATGCCCTGGAAAAACTGCACCTCGCCGCCGAGTTGTCGGACACCCGGCAGCGGCATGCCGAGCGTTGCCTGGCGCTGATGCAACAGGCGCACATCGACTGGGAGCAAACCCCCACGCACCTGTGGATCGAGCGCTACGCGCGTGGTCTGGAAGACATCCGCGCCGCGCTGGAATGGGGTTTGAACGCGGGCGGTCCGCAGGAACTGGCGATCCGTCTGACGGCGACATCGATGCCACTGTGGCAGGAACTGTCGCTGCTCAAGGAGCACGGAGTGTATGTGCGCCGGGCCCTGGCGCTGCTGGATAGCGCCACCGCGCCGTGCCCGCAAGTGACGCTGTCGCTGAAACTGGCCCTCGGCAGTTCCTGTTATCACGCTCAGGGCGGCAGTGCCGAAACCATCGACGCGTTTGTCAGCGCCAGAACCCTGGCCGTAGCGAGTCAGGACCTCGCCGGCCAGTTGCGCGCGGTGTCCGGGCACATGGCGGTCAATCTCAGTTGTGGCAATTACCAAATGGCCCTGGAGCAGAGCCGCGAGTTCGACCAATTGGGCCTGAACGGCGACGCCGTGTTGTCGCTCAGCACTTACCGCTTGAAAGTGTTGGCGCTGCACTTCTGCGGCGATCAGCACCAGGCGCGGACCCACGCCGAAGAGGTCATCCAGCGCCTGGCGCAGAGCGGCCATCTCAACCGTTTCACCCACGGTTTCGGCGTGCAATACGACCAGAGCGTCGCGGCGCTGACGATTCTGGCGCGCATCCTCTGGCTGCAAGGTCAGCCCGAACAAGCCTGGCGCACGGCGCGGCAGGCGCTGGACATCGCGCTGCAAATCAACCACGGCACCTCGATTTGCTACACCTTGGCGCTGGCCGGTTGCCTGATCGCGCATTACAACGGCGACAACGCCAGCGCGCGCGAACTGCTACGGCTGTTGCTGGAACAAGCGCAGAAGCATTCGGTGCTGCTGTTTTACAACTGGGCGCGGCATTACGCGCAGGTGATCGACGGCGCCAACGGCCCGGCGCAACCGGGGGTCGGTCTGGTCAAGGAAATCATGCTGACGCTGCACGGTGGCGTGGTCGATGAAGGTTTGCTCGCGCGCGCGGAAAGCGGCGCGGCGGGTTGGTGCACCGCAGAGATCTTCCGCGTGCGCGGCGAGGCGCTGCTGGCCGAAGAAGATGCGCCGGGCGCAACGCTTTCTCTCAGCAGCGAAGCGCCTTCTTTAAGCGGCGAAGCGGTGCTGCTGCGGGCGTTGGCGGTGGCGCGAGCTCAAGGCGCGCTGGCTTGGGAACTGCGCAGCGCGACGTCACTGGCGCAGCTTTGGCAGCGTCGGGGTCAGGCGCAACAGGCGCATGAACTGCTGGCGCCGATTTACGCGCGTTTCACTGAAGGTTATGCGACGCCGGACCTGATGAAGGTCCGGGGTTTACTCGACGAACTCGGCGCTCAACTGCACGCCTGAAATCATCCGCGCGCGGCTGACGTATTGCGCGTGGCTCAGTTCGATTGCGCGTTGCTGGCCGCTGCCGGTGAGTTTCTCCAGTGCATACGCGCGCGTGGTGTTGAGCCAGCGATAACGTGAAAGGCCGTTGACCTGTTCGACCGACAGCAGCGACGTGCGCGCCAGTTTTTCAAGCATCGACGACAACTGGATCGGCGCCAGCACCGAGGCACAGATCACGCCGCTTGCCGCCTCGACGGTGAACGCGGATTTGAACGTGGCCAGATGACACAAAACCTTCTGCTCCTGCGCGCTCAATGACTGGAAAGTCCAGTCCAGCGCGGCTCGCAGGCTTTGGTGACGCGCCACTGCCGTGCGCCGCCCTTGAGTCAGCAATTGCAGGCAATTATCGAGCTGCGCCTGCAACCCGACCAACCCCAACGCGCCAATCTGCGCGGCGGCCAGTTCGATGGTCAGCGGCAAACCGTCGAGCCGCCGGCAGATATCGCGCACCGCGCGCAGGTCTTGTTCACGCAGGACGAACCCTTGCTGCCGCGTGCGCGCGCGGCTGACCAGCAACTGCACCGCCGAATAACTCATCGCTTGCGCGACGCTGTGCAACGCCGAAACCGGCGGCACTTCCAGCGGTGGCACGCGCTGTACGGTTTCGTCGCGCGCCTGCAACGGCTCCCGGCTGGTGGCGAGGATCGACAAGCGTGGCGCGCTGGCGAGCAGTTGCTCGATCAACGTGCGGCAACCTGCGCGCAGGTGTTCGCAATTATCCAGCACCAGCAAGGCATGTCGGCAACTCAGGTCAGCGCCGAATGGCAGCGTGTGGCTCAGGTGCTCGTGCAGTTGCGCTGGCGCTTCGAGGCTCGCCAGATCCACCAGCCAGACGCCGTCGCGGTAATGCTGCAAGAGCAGTTCGCCGACACGCAACGCCACGGTAGTTTTACCGATGCCGGCCGGGCCGACCAAGGTCATGAAGCGTCGCAGCGGCAATTGGCGCACCACGCCGCCGACCATGGAGTCGCGGCCGGTAACGGCGGTCAGCCGCGCCGGCAAGTTGTGCTGCGGCGGTTGCGTACTGTCGAAGTGCAGCGGCGTTGCGTCGAGCACGCGCTGCACCGGGGCGATAAAGCTGTAGCCGCGTTGCGGAATATTGACGATGTAGCGCTGGCCGTTTTCGCCATCACCGAGGGCGCGGCGCAGCGCGGCGATGTGCACGCGCAGGTTGATTTCTTCGACCACCGATGTCGGCCAGACGCGGGCGATCAAGGCGTCCTTGCTGACCACCTCGCCGGCGTGTTCGAGCAAGACCTGCAAGATGTCCAGCGCGCGCCCGCCCATGCGCAACGGCCGATCGCCGTCGAGGATCAGCCGTTGACTGGGGTGGAAGACGTACGGGCCGAACCGCAGCAGCGTATCGCCGGTGAATTCTGTGGGGCTGTTCATGCACGTTCACGTGCTGAAAACCTGGTCGATCAAGTGCCTGAAACCGTGCTGGCACCGCTCCATCCAGACTCCCGCACCTCCATTGCAAAACGTTCACCGACATCTTGGCAGGCATCGATGACGGCACAACTACGCCAATGTGCGCAATTCGGACATGTCGGTGCGCCACACGGACACAACCGCTCTAACTGAACTGTTCGCGGTATTGCGCGGGGGTCAGACCGAGTTTTTCACTGAACAGGAAACGCATGTGCCGCACGCTGCCGAAGCCGCTTTTATAGGCCACGGTTTTCAGCGGCACGTCGCTGCTTTCGAGCAACTGGCGGGCATGGTCGATGCGCGCATTTTGCAGAAACTCCATCGGCGTCATGTTCACCTCGCGGGCGAACAACCGCGCGAAGTGCCGCGAACTCATGTTCGCCAAACTGGCCATGCGCTCGATGCTGAACGCTTCGTCGAGG
>NZ_MKGS01000032.1:0-11654 GCF_002836905.1 Pseudomonas sp. 43NM1
CGACCACGGCAAACCCGCGTCCCTGTTCCCCGGCGCGCGCGGCTTCAATCGCCGCGTTGAGCGCCAGCAAGTTGGTTTGCCCGGCAATCGCGCCGATCACCCCGAGAATCTCGGTAATCCGTTGCGCGTCCTGCTGCATGCTTTCGACTTTATGCGTGGCGCTCGACACTTCATCGATCAACGCGACGACGCTGCTGGACGCCTCGCCCACCACCACTCGCGAGCGATCGGCGTGCTCGTTGGCGCGCTGAGTGAACGCAGCCGTTTCGGCGGCATTCTGCGCAACGCTGTCGGCGGTGGAGCTCATTTCGGTGATCGCGGTGACGGTCTGGTCGGTTTCCGAAGCGTGGCGGACGAGGATCTGGCTGGTGTGCGCCGAGGTCCGCTGCAAGTTGTCCAGGCTCGACGCCATGGCGCCGGTGGCTTGGGTCACTTCGCCGATCATGTTTTGCAGGTAAATGATGAAAGCGTTGACCGAGTGCCCGATGGCGCCGAGTTCGTCTTCAGCGCGAATGGTGATGCGTTTGGTCAGGTCGGCATCACCGGCAGACAATGCGTCGATATTGGTTTTGAGGATCTTCATCCGGTTGATCAACTGGCGGATCGCGTAGATCTGCAGCAACACCAACAGGATCACCATTGGAATCTGCAACAGCACCAAGGTGTTCATTACATCGTCACGTTGCGCGGTAATCAGCTTGGTCGGCAGGGCGGTGGCGAGGAACCACGGCGTGCCTTCGATCGGGCGCATGAAGAACGTGGCGGCTTCACCGTTGTTGTCGAATTCCACCCGTTGCGCCTGATCGCGGTTTTGCAGACCAGCCTTGACCTGACTGGCGAAAGGCAAGCTGGCGGCCAGCTCACTGACGTTTTTCAGGACAATCGGACCGTTGATGCGCGAACTGTTGCTGATGATCTTGCCGTCGGCTTCGACGATCAGCATCTCGGCGCCGAGGTCTTTTTCCTTGCGTGCGACCAGGTCGTTGAAGAAGCCCAGGGTCACATCGATGGTCGACACGCCGTAAGCCGCGCCGTTTTTCTGAATGGCCATCGCGCAGTTGGTGCGCGGTTCGGCGCTGGCGTCGTCCTTATAGGCGGCTGCCCACGCGCACTGGCCGCGCGGGGTTTGCATGCCGCCCTTGTACCAGGTCTGGTCGTAATAGTTGGGCGCAGCGTCGCTGTTCCAGAAGGTATTGACCGCCAGTTTGCCGGAGCTGTCGCGGTGCCAGAAGGTGCTGAATTTGTTCCGGCCGGCTTCACGCTGGCCGGGCAATGGCCAGATCCCGCCACCAAACACTTTCAATTCGCCGTACTGGTCAACCAGGCCGGGCAGCACTGTGTCGATGGCGGCACTGTCGAGCAGGGGAATGGTCTGGGTGATGCTGCGTTGCTGGGCTTGTACTTTGTTGAGTTCGCCCTGGATTTGCTCGGCGACCTCGGCAATGCGGTTGAGCGCCACTTGCTCTTCGGTGTGGCGCAACTTTGGCGCGACCAACTGGCTGATGCCGACCACCGTCAGCACGCAAAGCAGCAGGATGAACAGGACCAGAAACAGCGTGTAGCGAGCCTGAATGGTACGGAATGCGGGCATGGGAACTGGTCCTTGTGCGGCTTTCTTATTGTTGAGTTTCGGGATTTGGGAATGCGGCTGTCCAAGACTTATCGGCTCAGGTGCGGCGAGCTTTAGGTACGCGCGTACAGAAAAGAAACACAGGCGCAAAAAACTGGCGAAAATCGAGTATCGCCGTTGGTACAAAAGTGCCGACCGCGCGGAATATGACAATTGCCAAGTCGCCTATACCAAGATTAAAAATTTCATCTAGACCAATGAAACCGGGCGCTTGCCGATTTGTATCGAAAATGTACGTTAATTGTAAAAACCTGAAATATTTGTAGGAGCACAGTGATTTCGCGTCGATACTTCGCGGCATTCAACTCGCTTAAACAAGGATTTTTCATGTTCCCGTCGCAAGGACATTCACCGTTTGTTTCGCTGTCAGGAGTACGTTCATGACTATTGGATTGGTCGGCAACTGGACAGCCAAATCAGGCGTGCTGGTTCGCCAGGGCACGGCAAGTTCGAAACCGGTATCGCAAAGCGCGAAGGTGCGGGAAATCCTCACCGCGGTCGGCACCAACCCGATGCAACTCGACCGGGCGAAGATGGATTCCATCCAGTTGATCAAACAGGTCAAGGGCTTCGATCCGGCGAATATCTCGGTCAAGCAGCTCGGCAACATGAGTACCTACCTCAAGCAAAACGGCATCATCGGCGATGTCACCGCGCTGACGCTGCTGAATGCCGGCGACAAGTTTGACAAGTTCGGCATCCCCAATGACCCGGACGCGAAGTTCAACGCGCTGGAGTACTTCGCGACGCAACTGGACTCGATCCAGAACAACAACCTGAAGGGCAACAAGTACGCCAACTACTTGGTGCCTGAGTTCAAGAAAGCCATCTACGTGTTGCAGAACCTGCAGACTTACGGCGAAGGCACCGGCGCGGTGCTGAAGAAGAAGGAGTAACCGTCAGGCCGCTGAACGACCGACTTCGACAGTTCGTGGCTGCGGCAGGTTGTCTTGCAAGCGTTGCATATGCGGACAGTGCAGATCGAGGCGCCTGGCGTGGGCGCCGCGATGAAACAGGGCAAACCATTGACCCTGCCTCGGCGCCGGCAGCAGGCCGGTAAAGACAAACCGATTGGCGCTCAAACGCTCGAAATCCTCGGAAAAATTTGCTGACAATGCCACTTTGGCACTGATCAGCCACGCCGCGGGCAATTGCACCAGTTGATCTAGCAGGCGTTTGTCGAGGCGCTCGATGACGACATCGATCCTTTGATGATCCTGGGTCATGTGGAGTAAACGCGGCGCACAGGCTGACACGTCGCTGCCGCTGCCGAATAACCTGCTCAAATGCTCCATGAACCCCCGACAACTCTGCGGCCAAGCGATGTCTGGTAATGGCCAACTGCGCCCGTTGATTGGATGCACGCCGATCACGATGCTTTCCGCCGCCAGCGCGCCGTAAGGCGACGGCACGTGGTCCGGGAGCAGTCCGGTGCAGTGAAAGTCCAGTGTCTGGGCCATGCGCTGGGTGAATGGGTGATGCGTGACCTGCTTGATCAGCACGTACTGAGCGCAGAGCGAGCCGGCGTATTCGAGCAATTCGCGTCCCAGCCGCGTCGCAATATTCTGCCCGCGAGCTGCTGGATGCACGACGCTGAGGGCCAATTCAAAGCTGTCAGTGGGCAACTTGTCGCGGCATAACGCGGCGTGCCCGAGAATCTGCGAGCCTTCGACCGCCAACATTGATTGCCAGCGTCCGTCGAGGTTGTGCTGGGTAATCAGCTTCGGCAGATACACATCCGGTTGCACGTAACGATCGCCATAAACCAGCCTGAACAGTTGGCTGACGGCCATGGCATCGGCGGCGCGGTAAGGGCGGAAGATCATGCGCCTGCCTCTGTGACTTGCGCATACACGCGCAAATCCACAACACGCAGTTGCTTGCCGGAGCGGGGGTGCAGGCTGATGTCGCCGGTGGCGCAAGGCATCACCTGGAATTGCAGCAGGCCGTCGTGGCTCAAGGTTTTGATGGCGGGGTACTTGGCCACGAGTGCGTCGTGCAGGGCTCGGCTGATTGTCTCGATGGCGCGTGCGTCGTGGTCGGGCACCCAGTTCACGCGCAAATGGTCAATGCAGTCGATTTGCTCAAGGTGCAATTGCCATTGCTCACTGTCCGCGACGGTTTGAATGATCGCGTGAATCTCATCGGTCAACAGCGACATCACCCCCACCCGAACTCGCTGGCTCAAGGCGCTGCGTCCTCTCAGAGCAAACTTGCGTCGAGGCGTGGCGGTGGGCTCGACCCAGCAGGCGCGGTCGCCCACCGGATAACGCAGCAGTGGCATCAGCCGACGACTGAGGCTGGTCACCAGCAACAATCCCGTGCGGTTGCACGCTTCGATGACTTCACCGGAGTGCTCGTCGACTATTTCCAGCCGCGTGTGGTGATCGAAGACACGATGTTCGCCGAGCTCGCAGTCGCGGTCGCTGCTGCCGATCAATCCTGCGTCGACGCTGGCGTAGCCGATGGAGGCAACCCGCGCATTAGGGAAAACCCTGGCAAAAATGGCCAGTTGGCCGGGGAATACGCTTTCGCCGCCATACAGCAGTGTTTCCACTCCTTCCAGCACCTGTCCGCGCGCGGTCAGGTAAGCCGCGAACTTCAGCAGCTGCGCAGGAATGCCCGCCAGCACGTTGATGTTGTACTCGCCGATAGCCGCGGTGAGGCCCGGCAGATCAGCGTTACCGGTGAACGGGAACTCGCTGATCGGCAGCTCGACGTGGGCCAATGAGTCATGGATGAACAGAAAACTCGCGGCCAGATCTCCGGTAAAAAACAGATTGGCGACTCGGTCACCCGTGTTCAATTGCGCAGACAAACTTTGACCAAAAGGTCTCACCAATGCCTGCCATTCATCGCGTGTGTAAACCGCCAGTTTGCCTTTGCTTGTAGTGCCGCCGGTTTTGAACAGCAGCGCACCCTCGACCGGCGCGGTCAGAACCGGCCAGTGCGCGAGGTCATCACTGCCGCTCCAATATTCATTTGGATCGATCATGGGAACTTGCTCAAGTGCCAAACTTTGCGACCGCAAGTGTGCGAGATGCTTGTTGTAAAAATGCGAATGCTCACGGGTGTGGCGCATTAATTGCTCAAGCGAAAAAAGTTCGTTCATTGAAGTTTCTCGTTCCGGTTCAAGCTTCCTGCCAAACGGTTTAAGGGATGTTGAATAATTATTGTTGCAGGCGTCTATCGATAACTAAGGGGGTTTTGCCGCTGTGGCTGTTTCTTGTGAAGTTGCTGGTGGCACAAGTTTCAACTTGCAGGGTTAACAGGCCCGCCGTAACAGCCGCAGCCAAGGCGCTGTCACGTAGCAACTGTTCGCGAAGTTGTTCAGGGTCGGCATCGGCGCGCACCATCAGCCGTTCCACGCCATCAGGCGCATGATCGAGCACGATCTGCACCGGTACCCCCGCGTAGCGCGCCAGTTGTGAAGGGGAAATGAATTCGGTGCCAATCCGCAGCCACTGGCCGTGACGCTCCAGCAGTTCGAAACGCGGCGAACTCAATCCGCAGGGGCAGCTTCCTGGTATCCAGCGGCCGGTGTCGCCGACTTCGTAGCGGCGAACGGTCTGGCTATGGCGGGCGCGCGAGGTGAACAGTAATCGGCCAATTTCCTGGCCCTGCACAGGCACATCCTGCTCAAGATCAACGATTTCCAGATGCTGGGTAGCGCTCAGCAGATGGAACACGCCATCGGCTGTTGCCGCGCAGGCGTGACCCAACGGGCCGGCATCGACCGAGCCGTAGATCGCCGAGCGAATCGTCTTTACGCCACAGCTTTGCATCAATTGGCGGCTGGCCAACCCCGGATGCTCGCCGCCAAGGAAAACCTTGCGAATGCCCGCGTACGCTCGCAGCGTCGTCTGCTCATCGAGGAACAGTCGATGCAAGGTGCTCGGCATACCAATCAACACGCTGACCCGTTGCTGCACGATCAGCCGGGCGATTTCGCGGAAGTCATCGTCATGCGGGGCGCCCATCGGAAACTGCGTCGCGCCAAGTTGCTCGAGAATGCTCGAAAAACTGGAAAAACCGCCATAGAGACTGCCGCTGAAAAACAGGTTCATGACCCGGTCGTGCGCTGGGTCCAACCCGGCCGCAAACAGTCCGTCAGCCGCTGCACGCATCTGCTGATCGAAGTCGCGGTAGGTGAAACCGGCCAGCGCCGGCGTGCCACTGCTGCCCCCCGAGCGGAAATACAACTGTGCAGACGGGTCGATGGGCTGGGCCTGGAACGCTGTTTTGTCCATGGTCGCGAGGTCTGTGGTGTCAGCCGCCGCCGGTAGTGCGTCGAGATTTGCATGGCTCGCCAGCACATCGGCAGGCAGGCTGACCGACAAGCGCCGGCTCAGACGCGCCAGCGCATACACGCCGTCATGCGGCTCACCGGCATAACCTTCGTGGATTGATGACGCCGGGGTGATGCGGGTAACGCCAGCATTGACCAACCTGCGAACCAGCGCGGGGATGTGGACCGGTGAGCAGATCAGTGCGCAGCTTTGCAGGACCGTACGCCACGGCAGCAGCGCCTCAGCCATCAGCTGTTGTGGCACCGGCCTGAGCAACAACGAGCGAAACAGCGGCGAGGGCGCGAGCGTGCGATGGTGTTCCCAGATCACTCGCCATCCCGCCTCACTCCAGACTTCCCCGGTTTGCCCGGCAAAACACTGTTCGAGGCGAGTCATGGCGCAGCGTGTGGTGATTTCCGACGCTTCCTGGTCTGTAGGTTTCAACGCTGGCCAATGCGTACTGCGGCGGGCGAAAGCCTCAGCCAGCCGCGAACCCATGTCACGCAGCACCGCCGGTTCATCGCTGTCCACCAGCACCCATTGCGGGCTGGAGCAGGCTTGTTGATCCAGCCGACACACTTCGTCGATCAAGGCATCCAGCGCCTCCGGTTGCGCAGCGTCGGGTGTCAGGTACGCGAAGCTGATTCGGTGCCCCCAATCGATCCAGCGACAACCGGCCGGCAACTGCTGACGGATTGCCTTGAGCGCCGTTTCGCCACCCCATGCGGCCACAGCATCGGCGCGAGTGAACAGGCGCCCGATGTCCGCGGTTGCCACTGGCAGCACCGCGATGAATTCGCCGAGCCGGCCACTGTTATCGCAGTCGCCAAGTGCCTGCAGCAGGCGTGCGGTCAGGCCGTTGTCGCTGGAGCTGGGGCGCAGCCAGTTAATGTTGCCGGCCAGCAGGCTCTCCAATACTGCGCAGAGTGCGAGCATCGGCGCGTTACCTGGGGTGATATGCACCACCAGCCCCAGCGGATGCCAACTTTCGAAGTGCGAATGGATGTAGCTGAAACGCCGCAGAGAGCGCGGCTGGACGCCAAGTTCGCGCTCCAGTTTGGCGTTCAGGGCGTCCGGTTGGCAGAAGTCGATCAGGCCCAGGCGTTGATCCTCTTCCAGTCCGAGGTCGAGTTCGCCCGCCTGCAACTGCCGGGCAAAGTGTGCGGCAGCGGTGATGACAATGTCGCTGTCGAGCGCTGTCATCAATAGGCGAGGCAGTGCGTCTTGCAGAGATTTCAGGGCGCTATCGAGAGACAGATCGCCCTGTAAATTGCCGTTGATCAAAAACATCTCAAGCTCTCCCTAACAGATCAGCAGCGGCCATCGCACAGCTGCGGCCGGCGCTGGTGCTGGCGCGGCCGTGCAATTCGAACCAATCGGTGAGCAGGCCGCAGCCGCAGGCGTCGCCAGGGTGCAACGTCGCCAGATCGCTCATGACCACGGAGTGGGCCGGGCTTGAGGAAATGTAGGGTGATACAAAGTTGAGCAAGCCACTTTGGCCATACGGTTGAACGCTGAAATCAGATGGATTGCGCGCGAAAACCTTCGAGTAAACCGGGACATGAAAATGATGATGGGCGCATTCGATATAGGGCACGGCGTGCTCGACCGCGCCGTAGCCATCGCGGCAGCGTCCCGGCTCGACGCCTAATTGCTTGGCGATACGTTCGTAGAGGCGAGCCTGGGGGATCTCCAGCGCCGACTGGGTTTTCCAGCCGCCGCCCAGAAACACCAACGACCCGGCGGGCAATTTGAGCGGGGCAATGCCCATCGCTTCCATGCGTTGCAGTACCTGCCAGAGAAACGCCGGAAAACCAAAGATGCGCACGGGCAGGTCTTGTTCGGCGAATTCCTGCAACGCGCGAATAACCCCGAAAGCGTCGAATTCGTGACCACTGCCGGTGCGGCGCAATGCGTAGGCCAACTGGTTCACCGGCGCATAACGGCAGAGGAATTGATCGGTGTAGGAAGTGCCGAGGCGGTTGTCAGCTTCAGGTTCGTAGCTCAGCAGCAGGTAGTTGCATGGCGTGTCCGGCGTCTCCCAGCCGTAGTGCTGAAAAATCCGCGTGACCATCGCTTGGGCTGCGTCGATGCTGCGCGCGTCATAACGCATGCGGCTTTTCTGTCCGCTGGTGCCGGAGGAGGTCAGCTCCAGCGCGTCCTCGCCGGTCGGGCTCAGCAACAGATGCTGTTTGAAGAAGTTGGCAAAGATCGGCGGCAGGCGCGCCCAGTCATCCAGTTGTTCCAGCTCCGTTGAGTCGAGGCCGTTAGTGTTCAGCCACTGTTCATAGGCGGGAGTGTGGTGGCAGTGAAACTGGCTGACTTCGGCCATTGCTCGATCAAACAGCCCCGCGGGTACCGCGTCGAGGTCGTAAGGTTGGGTCAGCGCACACAGCGCGTCGGTGAAGGGTAGGTGAGTCATCAGAAATCCTCGCGAGGTCAGACGGCGGCCGCGACGCGGCACCGCTGCAGGAAAAAGTGCAACGGCACCAGGCACGCCAGCCCGGCGATGGCGGCAAGGCAGGCGAATGACTCAAGGCTGCTACCGCCGCCCAGCGCTGCGATCACCGAGCCTGCAATGCCCATGATCGTGATGGAAATCATCCCGATCATGGCCGACACCAGGCCTTTACTGTCCTTGCTGGAATCCAGTGCCAACCGATACAGCACGGCATTACTCATGCCCAGACCGACGCCATACAGCGTCAGGCAACCGATCAGCCATTCAATCGAGGCGCCATAAGTGCTGATAACCAGCAGCGCGATCAGCCCGGCACACAGGGGCCAGAGCGCATAGCGAATCAGTTGGGTGAGGCCGGTGCCAGCGATCATTCGGTCCAGCAGCAGGTTGCCGAGGATCACGCCGCTGAAAACCGGGATCTGCCAGAGTCCGTATTGCAACGTCGACAGACCTTCACCTTCGATCAACAGCAGCGGGGACAGGCCAATCCACGCGATCAGCGGCAGGCTCATCAACCCCAAGGCGATCGACGACAGCACGAATGCCCGGTTGCGCAGCAGTATGCTGTAGCGACGCAACGTCCCGCGCAGGTCGAAGGGGGTAATGGATTTGGACGATGCCGGGATGCGCGGCATGAACCCGTAAAAACCCAGCCAGACCGCCAACGCGGCAATCCCCAGGATCAGAAACAGTTCGCGCCACGAGAGGAACTGCAACAACAGGCTGCCCAGCAGCGGACCCAGTAGGGGTGAAAGCAGGGCGATGTTGCCCAGCCACGCCATGATCCGCACCGCATCGGCTTCGCAGAACAGATCCTGCAATGCCGGATAACTGACCGCGATGACAAACCCCAGGCCCATGCCCTGTATCAGTCGCAGGATGTTGAACGCTTCAATCCCCTGCACCCGATACGTTGCCAGGCACGCCAGCGCAAACAGTGCGCTGCCGACCAGCAGCAGTGGTCGACGGCCGTAGTGATCGGACAATGGCCCCACCAGCCATTGCAAAAGAACACCGCCGATCAAATAAAGGGTGAAGGCATAGGGAACATGCTTTGCGCTGGCCTGAAGTTCATCGGTAACGGTCAGCATGGCGGGCATTATCAAATCGCTCGCCATATAGGTCAGTAGTTCGAATGCCGCGATAAACAGGCAGATACCGAACAACTGAACGCTGTGAATGTTTTTTGATGTTTGCATGAGTTCCAGTCGATACGAAGATTAGGGAGGAGCACTCCTGTCGCTCGGTATCGAGGTTAATCATGCGGCGCCATTGTCCCTAGCCAGAACATCTGACTTAAAGTTTCAAGGGGTTGCGGTATGTTGCGGATGTGCAAATGAATGAAAGTTGCACAGACACCGTTATCAGACTATTTGATAAAGCCTTGTAAGAAAAATGCCCGCGACAGTGCGGGCATTAGTTATGGGTAAATCAAGATGATGGATTTTTCTTACAAGTGATTGTGCCAATTCATTCAGCGATGTTGGTAATACCCCGGCCCGCCACGATCGTAGTGGTGGTCACCGTGTCCGCCGCCGTGGGGAAGAATGATACAGCCGCTCAATGAAAGCAGAGCGATCAGGGGAATCAGCAGTGTGATTCGACGGAGCATTTCGAAGTCCTCATGGTTATTGCCGCAATGAAGCCAAATCTCTTCATCGTCTGTAACATGAGACTTCGTTTGCCATCGTTTATCCCCGGCCGAAGGTAGGGGCTTGGCATGCAAACGGATACAAATCAGTACATTTCTACGCTCAGGAATTCGCAATGACCCAGTCGCAACGTTTGAAATACTCGATTCTGATCTCCCTGGTGGTTCTGGCGATCATGTTCGGCCTGTCGTATCTGCAGAACGAAGGGATCATCAGCGAGAAAATGTTCCAGTACATCGCCATTGGCGTCGCCGTGATCGTGGTCGTCGTCAATGGCGTGATGCGCCGCAAGGTCAAGCCTTGAGCGACGCATCCGAACCTGGTTCGCTGTGCAGAATCGCAATAGCCTGCGGATGCAGGCTGTAGCTCTTGTCCGGGTGCAGGGTGATGACGCCCTCGCTGCACAGCCGCTTCAATACCTCGCGCACACTCAGGAAGGACAGCGGAATATCCAGATCGAGCAAGTGCGTGTGCACGCCGCGCACACCCAGTTTGCGTTCGCTATCTGCCGCGCTCAGCAGCGCGTCGATGACTTTCAGGCGAATCAGGCTGGTCCTCAGACCAAAGCTCTTTAACAGGATTCTGATCCGTTCGTTTGCGTGCCGTTCGGCCTTCGGTTCGAAGAGTTCGGCGTCTGTGCCGTGGCTCATGGAAACGTTTTTCGACGCACGGCTACCGTCCGTTGGCAGTTGCGAGTTGTACATGCAAAAACTCCTTTTCAGAGCCTGATCAGGAAAAGTGAAGGTGCTCTCAATCTATAAGACGGATGAGCTCGGCAAATCATGAAGATTTTGATGTAGAAAATTTGTCGCAATCTTGTGAGTGCTGTGTGAGAGCACGTGAAAACGGGCGTGATGGCTAAATATCCTGTCATTCATTTCGTTCCTACTGCCAGGCACATTCCGTGTACAACACGGGCTGTGATTTTCCCAGGCTGGGTCCGACGCGCTGCGCGCCATCTGATCGTGAACCCACCCTGGTGTCCTTTTTGCAGATCAGGAGCGAGCGTGATTATTAACAGGCAGTTAACCCGGCTGAGCCTTGCAGGTGCGTTGGTAGCGTTGAGTCTGATGGCCTGCGCGCGCAGTCAGCCCGAGGCCGCGGGCGTCGATATTCGGCGCACCAGCTTCGGCGTGCCGCACATTCGCGCCGACGACGAGCGCGGCCTCGGTTACGGCATCGGTTATGCCTACGCGCAAGACAACCTGTGCCTGATGGCCAATGAAATCGTGACCGTCAACGGCGAGCGCTCGCGCTATTTCGGCCCTGATCAATTGACCCTCGAAGAACGTCCGAACCTGGCCAGCGACGTGTTCTTCAATTGGCTGAACACGCCAGACGCAGTCGCCGGTTTCTGGAAAGCACAAACCCCGCAGGTGCGCGATCTGGTTGACGGCTACGTCGCCGGTTACAACCGTTCGCTGGCCGAGCGTCAGGCGCAGGGTTTGCCGGCGCAATGTCAGGGCGACTGGGTACGTCCGATTGCCGCCGAAGACCTGGTAAAAATCACTCGTCGTCTACTGGTCGAGGGTGGCGTCGGGCAGTTCGCCGAAGCGCTCGCCGGGGCCACACCGCCGGCTGCGGTCGCTGCTGTGGCGACCCCGGCTCAGTCATTCCAGGTG
>NZ_MKGS01000033.1:0-11055 GCF_002836905.1 Pseudomonas sp. 43NM1
CAATTGGGCATGGGTGCTTGCTAGGCGGCTGCGAGGGCGAGTAGCTTGTTGGCTGACGACCTCTCAAGGATGCCCTGACATGCTCAAACGCTGGCTTGCAGTCCCCGCGTTGCTGATGACATTCGCCGCCGCGACGCAGGCGGCCGAGTGCCCGGACCTGTTGCAAGGCTCATTGCCGAAATTGCGCGCCAAGGAGTCCATCGACCTGTGCCAGCGCTTCGCCGGCAAGCCGCTGGTGGTGGTCAACACCGCGAGCTTCTGCGGTTTCGCCCCGCAGTTCAAAGGCCTCGAAGCGCTTTATCAGCGCTACAAGGGCCAGGGTCTGGAAGTGATCGGCGTGCCGTCGAATGACTTCAAGCAAGAGTCCAAGGACGGCGAAGAAACCGCCAAGGTCTGCTACGTCAATTACGGCGTGACCTTCACCATGACCGAGCCGCAGAAAGTCCGCGGCGACGACGCCACCCACCTGTTCAAAAACCTCGCCGAGCAGAGCAGCGCGCCGAAGTGGAATTTCTACAAGTACGTGGTCGATCGCCAAGGCAAGGTGATTGCCGATTTCTCCAGCCTGACCAAACCCGACGACCCGCAATTCCTCGAAGCGGTCGAGCAAGCCCTGGCCTCGAAACCTGAATGACGCCCACTAAAAAGCCCCGCCTCTGAACAAGAGTGCGGGGCTTTTTGGGTGTTGCTGGCGAGTGGTTCAGGCTCGCCGTGAATCATCAGAAGCGGTAGGTTGCGCCGACCCCGAAACCGTTCGCCCAGTTTTGATACTTGGCGTTGTAGCTCTGGCCACGGTCGTTGCTGTTGTTGACCTTGACCGACTCTTCGCGCAGGTACGAATAGGCAACGTCGATGGTCAGGTCGTCGGTTGGGCTCCAGCCGGCGCCGAGACTGAAGATCTTGCGATCGCCAGTCGGAATGCGTGGGGAACGGTCGACGTTGTTTGTCGGTGCCTGGTCAAAGGACAGGCCGGTACGCAGCACCCATTGCTTGTTCAACTGGTACGAAGCGCCGATGGCGTGCGCCCAGGTGTCGTGCCAGTTCTGGTCTTCGGTGATGTTGCCGAACTGACCGTTGAGGACCGCCGGAACACCTTTGTTTTCCACGGTGATTTCTTTCAGACGGCTCCAGCGAGTCCAGGTGCTGCCTGCGTACAGGGTCCACTTGTCGTCGAGCTCGTGAGTGACCGAGAAGTCCACCGATTCAGGCGTCGTCAGGTCCAGCGAGGCGTCGAACTTCTGGTTCGGGTTCTGGCCGATCAGGCCCAGCACGCCGTAG
The DNA here is from genome assembly GCF_002836905.1 of Pseudomonas sp. 43NM1. Classification (NCBI taxonomy): domain Bacteria; kingdom Pseudomonadati; phylum Pseudomonadota; class Gammaproteobacteria; order Pseudomonadales; family Pseudomonadaceae; genus Pseudomonas; species Pseudomonas sp. 43NM1. The sequence continues at coordinate 1,279 of NZ_MKGS01000033.1, forward strand.
TTGACCTTGGTGTTGCCTTCGAGCTTGTACTTCACTTTCGAGTGATAAGTCAGGCCGACGCGGGTGCTGTCGGTGGCTTGCACCAACAGGCCGATGTTGTAGCCCAGCGCGGTGTCGTCACCCTTGATCTTGACCTTGCCGTCCGGCGCTGCCTGGGTAATTGACAGGTTCGATTCCAGCTTGCCGTCGATGCGGTTGATGGTCGGACCAAAACCGATCGACACCTTGTCGTTGAAGGCGTAGCTGATGGTCGGTTGCAGGGTCACGACTTTAACGTCGCTGGTGCTGCCGAAGTAACGGCCGGCAAAGCCGTTTTCGTAGTCGGTCACCAGACCGAACGGCGCGTACATGCCAATACCAACTGCCCAGTGATCATCGATAGGCTTGACGTAGTAGCCCATGGGCACGGCAATGAACGGAACCATGTTGCCGTGGCTGCTGCCGTTGTTTGGCGCAGAGTCGGCATTGCTGATATCGGTGTGTGCGTCGAGCATTGCAGCACCGCCGGTGACTTGTTCACGCTTGATGCGCGACATGCCGGCAGGGTTGCCAAAAATTGTGCTTGCGTCATCGGCAGAGGAAGATCGCCCGGCAAAACCTGTACCCATCCCGCTGATACTTTGTTCGTTGATGGCAAAGCCAGCTGCGAAGATCTGGGTGGATGCCAAGGTAACGGCGAGGCTAAGGGTGGTTTTGAGCATTACTTTTTTCATTATTAGAACTCCTGGTGATCACCGGGGCGAAAATTACCAACATTTTCGTCCCAGCGCTATAGTCCGTATGCCTTGAGTTAGAGCGGTTTTGTAGGACAATCCGACCAGAATCGCGACCCGTTACGGGATCTTTCGAAACCGGTGGGTCAGCAAGCGACCTGATTCGGCGATGAAACACAGGTTTGCCAGGCGCAGGTGAAGTCGCGCAGGCGTCCCTGAGGCTGAAACGTCTGGCGCCAGATTCGCGCCATGCCCAGCACATCATCGGGATCGGGGAGGGGAGTGTTCTGTTGTTCGACCAGCAGCCAGGCGATGGCGGTGGCGTAACGCAGGTTGACGGTCAGTTCCAGGTGCGGGCTGCTGAGAAATGCGTGCTGGCTGGCGAGGCCTCGAACCAGGCTCGCGCGTTCAGGGTCGAGCGCCAGGTAATGATCCCAAAGTGCCCGGTGGCGGATCTCGGCGATCCGGTACAAGCCATGGCCACGGCGGTCGTGCAGGGCTGAGCCAAGGGCTGACTGACTGGCGGCGATGCCCAGCAGCAGGGATTCGGCAGTTGCGCTGTGGCGCCCGAGATAAATCAAGGTCGGGCGGATCACATAGCGGCACAGTTCGCTGGCAGCGATACCCATAAAGCCCTCGAAGCAAAGCCCTTGAAGCAGGAAATGGGCGGCGATACCTGAAAGGGCCTTGGCAGCGGTGGATCGACTCAGGCTCGCCGGAAGCGGATCACCCCGCTTGAGTTGAAGTGTAGTGTCATATTCGCGCTGTAAAGGTCTGTTTTTAAAATATTTCCGGCTGGCAGTTATAACCGTTATATCGGTTAGTGCTTAAGCGCGAGGGGCGAAAAGAGAAATATCAGGCAATAAAAAGCCCTGCTTTTAGGGCAGGGCTTTTGCTCTTTTCAGCCGTTCTGGCGTCTCAGGCAACCAGTGCCTGGCGAGTACGATCGATCACGGCCTGCAGCGGTTCAGCGCTGGAGTATTGATCGGGGTACAGGCGTTCGCTGTGACGAGCGATGCCGTGTTCGTTGACCAGAGTGAAGCTGAAGCAGCCTTTGCGAGCGGCCATGATCAGGCAGTTCATTGGTGCAAAAGCGTTGGTTAGGGTGCGAATGGCATCCTGAGTATGGATTTGAGCAGACATTATTAGGTGTTCCTACAAGCGACACGGATAAGAGCCGTGCAAAATTAAAACGTTCCAGTGACGACGACCACCATTGGTCGAACGAAGAACCCGACTGGAACAAAGCAGCCAGTTTGAAGCGCTAAAAAATTTGGCGCGCTTGGGCTGGCAGGTAGGTACTTAGGAGGGCAGGCAACACATCAAGGGCAAAGGTTCGTGGCCCGGGGTGAAGATCCTGATCAATTTGCAGGCTGGTTCGGTCAGAGTAAGTGAGCTTGGCAACACCCTTTGCTTTCATTTCAAAGGCTGTGTTGGAGCAAGTATTACCTGGAAACCATCGAGGTGGTCGATCCTGCTTTGTCGGTGGAGGCTTCTCAACGAAGGCTACCGGGAGGATTTGTTCGACCAGAATTGACTTTCAGCTTGGTACTAACGCCGCGGATACTAACGGATTGAATTCGAGAAAGGAAGTGTGATAGCAAAAAAACTTTCTCGCCCACACAAAACACCACCCCTTGTAGCAGCTGGCGAAGCCTGCGTTCGGCTGCGCAGCAGTCGTAAAACCTGCCAACGCGGTAACCCTGATCTACTGCGGCGCTCAATTCGGCGACTGCTGCGCAGCCGAACGCAGGCTTCGCCAGCTGCTACAGGGTTATGGGTTGGCCGTGGATTACCGTTGGTCGTCGCTTCGGGGCGGCTCCGGCGTGGGTTGGCCAAGGCTTATCCCCAACCTTGGCTACAAAAAACCGCGTGGATATAACCGTGTCGAAGGTACTTGTGCACATTAGTTGCGCGGGCTGTAACGCCACTGTCACATCGGATCGAACGACAGTGGGTGCCTGCAATGAAAATTTAAGTCAATGAAAAACATCGCTTTTTTTTACTGGTGAAAAAATCGTCAGTTTGACTGCGAGCCCCATTCCACAAGGGTTTTGAAGAGTTCCAGGCGGGTTGTCCACTGAGTTATCCACAGCTTCTGTGGATTGTCCCGAGCGCTTGCTCTAGGACGGGCGTGCCGGGTTTTTTTCGACTTTACCTGTGGGAAAAAAAGAGTAGAGTGGCGCGCCTTCCGTTCTGCCCCACAGTGCTTTATGAAGTTTCGCTCAGTATCAGATCCTGTTACCGCAACACCACCCGGTGTTACCCCGCCAAAACGTTTTTCCATGCGTGTGGCCGAGTGGCTGCTCGACAGCCCGCGCCTGGGCGAAAACCTCAACGTCAAACACTTTGCCGGACGTTTGCTCAAGCAACCGGCGCGCGAAGGCGTGGTGGCTGCGCAAAGTCGGCTCGGCCAATTGATGTGCCGCGAGTGCGGCAACGCCCGCGACCGCCGCATCGGCCACGACCTGCTGCGCCAAGCCGCGCGTGCCGGTGACCGCCGCGCCTTGCGCGAACTGGGCCTGCTCGAAGACTGAGACGTGCAAAGCCTGGTTGTGCAAAACCAGGTCGTGCAAAACCGAGCTGTCTAAAACAAGCTGTCTAAAACCAGGCTGTGCAAGACCTGATGCCTTGGTTAACCTTCTGGCTTCAACACATCGGCAGGAATCTCTATGGCTATGGACTTGACCAGCCTTTTGCTTGGTCTGGCGGGCGCGGCATTGCCATTGCTGGCGCTGGCCTGGCACATCCAGCGCCGGGCGAGCGCGGGGCAGGCCGGCATGGCGCTGCTGGAAGAGCGGCTGACCATGGCGCAACTGGCGCAGGACGGTTTGAACGCTCAGCTCGATGCCTGTCGCGACGAAATCGGCGACTTGAGCCAAGCCAATGCCGCCAAGCAGGCTGACCTCGCCGCTGTGCGCCGCGAAGTCGAATTGCTGCAAATCGAGCGCGACGACGCGCGCGACGCCGCCCACGCCTGGAACATCGAGCGCGCCAGCAAAGAAGCTGAGTTACGGCGCCTCGACGCGCAAACCGCTTCGCTCAACGCCGAACTGCGCGAACAGCAGGAAAGCCATCAGCAGCGCCTCAGCGACCTTCAGGGCTCACGCGATGAGTTGCGTGCGCAGTTCGCCGAGCTGGCGGGCAAGATCTTCGATGAGCGCGAACAGCGTTTTGCCGAAACCAGCCAACAGCGCCTCGGGCAATTGCTCGATCCGTTGAAGGAACGCATTCAGTCCTTCGAAAAACGTGTGGAAGAAAGCTATCAATCCGAGGCGCGGGAGCGGTTTTCCCTGGCCAAGGAACTGGAGCGTTTGCAGCAATTGAACCTGCGTTTGAGCGACGAAGCGACCAACCTTACCCGCGCGTTGAAAGGGCAGAAAACCCAAGGCAACTGGGGCGAGTTGATTCTGGAGCGCGTGCTAGAACACGCCGGCCTGGAGAAGGGCCGCGAGTACCAGACGCAGGTCAATCTGAAAGGCCCGGACGGCGAGCGGTTCCAGCCGGACGTGATCATTTACCTGCCCGGCGACAAGCAAGTGGTGGTCGATTCCAAGGTCAGCCTGACGGCGTATCAGCAGTACGTGTCGGCGGAGGACGACGCGATCGGCCAGATTGCGATCAAGCAGCACGTGCTGTCGCTGCGCAATCACGTCAAAGGCTTGTCCGGCAAGGATTACAAGCGACTCGATGGCATCCACAGCCTGGATTTTGTGCTGCTGTTCGTGCCGATCGAAGCGGCGTTTTCCGCCGCGCTGCAAGCTGAGCCGACGCTGTTCCAGGACGCGTTCGACCGCAATATCGTGATCGTCAGCCCGACCACGCTGCTGGCAACGTTGCGGGTGATCGACAGTTTGTGGAAGCAGGAACGGCAGAGCCAGAACGCCCGGGAAATCGCCGAGCGGGCGGGGTGGCTGTACGACAAATTTGTGCTGTTTATTCAGGATCTGGATGAAGTCGGCAATCGCTTGCAACAGCTGGACAAAGCCTACAGCTCAGCGCGCAACAAGCTGACAGAAGGCCGCGGCAACCTCGTCAGCCGCAGCGAACAACTGAAACTGCTCGGCGCCCGCGCCAGCAAAAGCCTGCCGGCGGACCTGCTGGAACGGGCAATGACCGACGTCGACGGCCTCGCCGAATTGCCCGAGTAGAGAAAGACGTCAACGCCGACACCCAAATTAAAACGATCCCCGTGGCGAGGGGGCTTGCCCCCGTTCGGTTGCGCAGCAGCCGTAAAATCGTGTGTCACTGCGCAAGACGGGGCCGCTGCGCGTCCCAACGGGGGCAAGCCCCCTCGCCACGGGTTTAGCACCGGTTTCGAGAATTTACAGCGGCAAATGCCGACTCAACAGCGCCCGCAGCGCCGCCGGTTTCACGGGTTTCGCCAGGTAATCCAGGCCTGCCGCGTGGACTTGCGCGACCGTTTCCGGGCGGCCGTCGGCACTGATGACCACGCCGGGCACCGGCTCGCCGAGGCGGGTGCGCAGCCACGCCATCAGCTCGGTGCCGGTTTCGCCATCGTCCAAGTGATAATCCACCAGCGCCAATTGCGGACGCATGCCGTCGCCAAGCAAGGTTGCGCATTCCTCGCGATTGCGCGCAGTCCAGACCTGGCAACCCCAGCGCGTCAGCAGGCTGTTCATGCCGATCAAAATGCTGTCCTCGTTATCGACACACAACACCTTCGCGCCCGTCGGCAGTTTGCCATTGAGCTCAGTAACGTTGTGCGGCAGCGCCACCTGCGCGCGGGCCAGCGGCACGCTGACGCTGAACACACTGCCGCGCCCCGGCCACGAACGCACGCGCAAACGGTGCCCGAGCACGCGGCATAAACCGTCGGCAATCGCCAGGCCCAGCCCCAGGCCTTTCTCGGCGCGGGTCTGGTGGCTGTCGAGGCGTTTGAATTCTTCGAAAATCACTTGCTGCTTATCTTCCGGAATCCCCGGGCCACGGTCCCAGACTTCCAGGCACAACTCACCTTTGCGCCGCCGAACCCCGAGCAACACCGGGCCTTTGGCATAGCGGAACGCGTTGGTGAGGAAGTTCTGCAGAATGCGCCGCAGCAGTTTGATGTCGCTGTCGATGCGCAACGTACTGCCGCGCAGGCGGAATTTGATCCCCTGTTCGTCGGCCAAAACCTTGAACTCGGCGCCGAGGATATCGAACAGCTCGTTGAGCACGAACGGCTTCGGATCAGGGTTGATCTTGCCGTTCTCCAGACGCGAAATATCCAGCAAATCGCTGATCAAGTCCTCGGCCGAACGCAACGACGTGTCCAGATGCTGGATCAATTTCTGCGCCTCGGCCGACAAGCCATCGTCCTGATGCGTCAGCGCGGCGGAGAACAAACGTGCGGCGTTCAACGGCTGCATCAAGTCATGGCTGACCGCCGCGAGAAAACGGGTTTTCGACTGGTTGGCCGACTCGGCGGTGCCTTTGGCCTCGGTCAGCGCGACGTTGAGTTGCGACAGTTCGTGGGTGCGCGCGGTGACCCGTTGCTCCAGCCCTTCGTTGGCCTCGGTCAGCGCCTGCTCGGCTTCGCGGAACGCGGTGATGTCGGTGAAACTCATGACAAAACCGCCGCCGGGCATCGGGTTGCCGATCAACTCGATCACCCGGCCATTCGGAAACAAACGCTCGGAAGTGTGCGCGCGGCCCTGACGCATCCAGTGCAAACGGCGCGCAACGTGCACTTCCGCTTCACCGGGGCCACACAAACCGCGCTCGGCGTTGTGCCGAATGATGTCGGCAATCGGCCGGCCAACACTGATCAAACCGTCCGGGTAATTGAACAATTCCAGATAGCGCCGGTTCCAGGCCACCAGTTTCAACGACTGGTCGACCACGCTGATGCCTTGGGTGATGTTCTCGATTGCACCTTGCAGCAGCGCGCGGTTGAACTGCAAAACTTCTGACGCCTCGTCAGCGATACGGACTACGTCCTCAAGCTGCATTTCCCGACCTTCGATGGCGGCTTTAACCACCGCACGCGTCGAAGAAGCGCCAAGCACACCGGCGAGCAAACGTTCGGTATGGGCGATCCATTCACCGTCGGCGTTCTGGTTCGGGTTGAAGCCTTTGCCCTGGCGGTAGGCGAAACGGATAAAACTCTGCCGGGCGCGTTCTTCGCCGACAAAACGGGCGGCGAGTTGCAGCAGATCGTCAATTTGCACCGCGAGCATCGAGCGTGCGCTCGGTCGGGCGCTGATTTCCTGACCGATGAAACGCCCCGCCTGCCAGTGTTCCGAAACCCGTGTGCGCGATAGCACCGAGACCCAGGCAAACAGCGTGAAGTTGGCCGCCAGGGACAACACCACGCCTTGGGTCAGCGGCGTCAGGGGCAGGTTCAGCGGGTTGCTGTGCAGCCACGCCAACCCCGGAAAACTGCTCAGCGACAAGCCGAGGCTGTGCGCGGCAATCGGCAGGATCAGCGTGTAAAACCACAGGAATGTGCCGGCAGCGAGGCCGGCAAACACGCCGCGACGGTTAGCCTGTTTCCAGTACAGCGCGCCGAGCATCGCCGGCGCCAGTTGGGTCACGGCGGCGAAAGCAATCTGGCCGATAGTGGCGAGGCTGGCGGTCGAGCCGAGCAGGCGATAGCTGACATAGGCCAGCAGCAAAATCACCACAATGCTCACGCGCCGCACCGACAGCATCCATTGGCGGAACACTTCGAACGGCCGCTCGGCGTTGTTTCGGCGCAGCAACCACGGCAATAGCATGTCGTTGGAAACCATGGTCGACAGCGCCACACTGGCAACAATCACCATGCCGGTGGCCGCCGAAGCGCCGCCGATAAATGCCAGCAGCGCCAGTGCCGGATGGGCCTGAGCCAGTGGCAGGCTGATCACGAAGGAGTCCGGCAGTACCGAACTTGGCAGCAACATCTGACCGGCCAAAGCGATCGGGACTACAAACAACGCGGCCAACGCCAGGTAGGCCGGGAACACCCATTTCGCCAGACGCAGATCCTGAGGTTCGATGTTCTCCACCACGGTCACGTGAAACTGACGCGGCAGGCAGATGATCGCCATCATCGCGACGCCGGTTTGCACCACCATCGACGGCCAATTGATGGTTTCTTTCCAATACTGTTCGAGGCGCGGGGCGAGCATTGCCTGGTCGAACAGGTCATCAAAACCGTCGTACAAACCGTAGGTGACGAAGGCGCCGACCGCGAGGAAAGCGAACAGCTTGACCAGCGATTCGAAGGCAATTGCCAGCACCATGCCACGGTGGTGTTCGGTGGCGTCGAGGTTGCGCGTGCCGAAGACGATGGTGAACAGCGCCAGCACCAGCGAGACGATCAGCGCCGTGTCCTGCGCGCGCGTGCCCATGGCGTCGGGGCCGGCGCCGATCAGCAGGTTGACGCCGAGGACGATGCCTTTGAGTTGCAGGGCGATGTAGGGCAGCACGCCGACCAGGCAGATCAACGCGACCACCACGGCCAGCGATTGCGATTTGCCGTAACGCGCGGCAATGAAGTCGGCGATGGAGGTGATGTTCTCCTGTTTGCTGATCATCACCATTTTTTGCAGGACCCACGGCGCGCACACCAGCAGCAGGATTGGCCCGAGGTAGATCGGCAGGAATGACCAGAGCTGTTCCGCGGCCTGGCCGACCGCGCCGAAGAAGGTCCAACTGGTGCAATAAACGGCCAGCGACAGGCTGTACACCCACGCACGCACGCGCGGCGGCAACGGAGTGCTGCGGCGGTCGCCGTAGAAGGCGATGGCGAACATGATGGCCATATAGGCCAGGGCAACGGCGGCGATCAGCCCGCTGGACAGCGACATGGAAACTCCAGACAAAAGACATCCGGGTTCGCGCCCGGTCCGACAGTCTCGCACGACGGCTGCGGATAGTCAGTGTCGACCAAGGTCGTGGCGTGGCGGGGTGTCGCAGGCAGTTTTTCGGGGGGCTGACGGCCTCATCGCGGGCAAGCTCGCTCCCACAGGGGATCGTGGTTGGACACAGAACAGTGGTTCGCCGCAAATCACTGTGGGAGCGAGCTTGCTCGCGATGACGGCCTCACTGACTCAACGCCATCTCAACCAACCGATGCAATTCCCCAACCTCCAGCGCCGCCGTCGAAAACAGAATGCTGAACACTGTCGGCGCCGCCAGCAGGTTGATCAGCCGGTCTATGCTCGGCAATGGTTGGTCAGGATACCGATCCAGAATCGTCTGCAATTGCCCGCCAATGATCGTCGCGCAGAACCCCGGCGTGGCGCTGCATTGCACGTCGCGCAGCATCTGGCGGCCGGGCTCGGAGCTCATCTCGTCGAGGTATTGCTCGGCCCACGCGCGCAAATCACCGCGCAGGCTGCCGGTGTCGGCGGGCTCGGTGTCGGGGCGCATGCGCGCGAGGGCGACGTCGGCGAGCAATGCCGACAAATCCCCCCAGCGCCGATAAATCGTCGACGGCGTCACCCCCGCGCGCGTGGCGATTTGCGGCACGGTCACGGTCGCTCGGTCCTGTTCTTCAAGGAGCGCACGGACTGCCGAATGCACCGACTCTTGCACCCGGGCACTGCGGCCGCCGGGGCGTAAACCTTCTTTAATAGCCATAGGGCGGACCTTAACACAAAGAATTTGCTTTAAGCGCTAGCCAGTAGCACACTCCGCAAAAGCAAATACTTAGCTTTTGCGGAGTGTGCCCATGTCTCATCTAACATCAAACCGTGTCAGCCTGTGGTTTCTGGCGGTCACGTTACTGAGTTTTCTCGCCGCGTCCACGGCGCCGACGCCGTTGTATCACTTGTATCAGCAACAGCTGCAATTTTCGGCGGCAACCCTGACGCTGATTTTCGGCGTCTATGCCTTGAGTCTGCTGGCGGCGTTGCTGACCGTCGGTTCGCTCTCGGATCACCTGGGACGCAAACCGGTGATTTTCACCGCTGTGTTGCTCAACATGCTGGCGATGCTGCTGTTTATCAACGCCGACAGCGTCGCGTGGCTGATCAGCGCCCGTGTGCTTCAAGGTTTCGCCACCGGCATGGCCACGGCGGTGTTGAGCGCCGCGCTGCTCGACACCGACCGCCAGCAAGGGCCGCTGGTGAAC
>NZ_MKGS01000034.1:0-10995 GCF_002836905.1 Pseudomonas sp. 43NM1
GATCAGGCGTTGCCCGACCGCCAACCGCTGCCACGCCCGGATCTGCGTCAGTACCACATCGGCCTCGGCCCGGTAGCCGTGTTCGGCGCGAGTAACTTCCCGTTGGCGTTCTCCACCGCCGGTGGCGACACCGCTTCGGCACTTGCCGCCGGTTGCCCGGTGGTGTTCAAGGCCCACAGCGGCCACATGGCCACCGCCGAATGGGTCGCCGACGCGATCATTCGTGCTGCGGAAAAAACCGAGATGCCGGCCGGCGTGTTCAACATGATCTTCGGCGGCGGGGTCGGCGAAGCGCTGGTCAAGCATCCGGCGATTCAGGCGGTCGGTTTCACTGGTTCGCTGAAGGGCGGTCGCGCGTTGTGCGACATGGCCGCCGCCCGTGCGCAGCCAATTCCGGTGTTCGCCGAGATGTCGAGCATCAACCCGGTCATCGTGTTGCCGCAAGCGCTGCACGCACGCGCAGAAACCGTTGCACGTGACCTGACCGCCTCGGTGGTGCAGGGCTGCGGGCAATTCTGTACCAATCCAGGGCTGGTGATCGGGATTCGTTCGCCGCAGTTCAGCGCGTTCGTCCAGCAAGTCGCCGCGTTGATTGCTGAGCAACCGGCGCAAACCATGCTCAATGCCGGCACGTTGAGCAGCTATGGCAAAGGCTTGGAAAAACTCCTCGCGCATTCGGCCATCGAGCATCTGGCGGGCAGCGCGCAGCAAGGCAATCAGGCGCAGCCGCAGCTGTTCAAGGCTGACGTCAGTTTGTTGATCAATGGCGACGAAGTGTTGCAGGAAGAAGTCTTTGGCCCGACCACGGTGTTTGTCGAAGTCGCGGACCAGGCGCAACTCAGCGCTGCGTTGAACGGGCTGCACGGGCAACTGACTGCGACGATCATTGGCGAACCGGCGGACTTCGAGCAGTTCGGCGAACTGACCGCGTTGCTGGAACAGAAGGTCGGGCGGATCTTGCTTAACGGTTATCCGACCGGCGTTGAAGTCTGCGATTCGATGGTGCATGGCGGGCCGTATCCGGCCACTTCCGATGCGCGCGGCACCTCGGTCGGCACCTTGGCCATCGATCGTTTCCTGCGCCCGGTGTGCTTCCAGAACTACCCCGACAGCTTGCTGCCGGAACCGCTGAAAAACGCCAACCCGCTGCGCATTCAACGGCTGGTGGACGGCAAACCTTCGCGCGACGCGTTGTAACCGCCGAGCAGCATCCCCTGTGGGAGCGAGCTTGCTCGCGATAGCGGCCTGTCAGTCACTGCAATGTTGACTGTACCGCCGTCATCGCGAGTAAGCTCGCTCCCACTTTTGTTCATGGCTCGATGAAAGTGGGTTGCCTGGAAGTTGGGTGCCTGGCTCGGGCCTGCTCCCACATTGAGCTATCATTGCGGCTTTCCATCCAAATGACTGATTGCCATGACTGCCGTTACCGACACTTTGCTCAACGCCCTCGAAAACTGCGACATGCTGGAAATCGACGGCTTGCACGCCTTTGATTCCTCCCTCGATGACGAGAACAACCTGCACATCGAGTGCATGGACGGTCGAGCATTGAAACGTTGGGAATTCACCAAGGTCCAAATCGACGCCGCGACATTCGATCCAACCCTGCAGAGCTGGTTGATCACCGGTGATTCCGGCGAGCACCGGCTGGTGTGCATGGCCGCTATCGGCGGTCATGACGATGAGGAAGAAGAGCATGAAGATGCGTAATTTCTGGCCACTGTTGATGGCCGGCAGCGTCGGCGCCATGGGCGTGCCACTGGCCAGCGCCGACGATTATCAATTGCTGGTCGGCTCCTACACGGCTGGTCAGAGTCAGGGGATTTATCGCCTGAACTTCGACAGCGCCACTGGTCAGATCGGCGCCAAGCCGCTGCAAGTGATCAAGACTGAAAACCCGTCGTGGCTGACCGTTTCCAAAGACCTGCAACGGGTGTTCGTGGTCAACGAAAATGGCCCTGGACAGGCGGACCCGGTCGGCAAGGTCAGCAGCTATGCGCTCGACCCCAAGACCTTCGAACTGAAGCTGATCAATCAAGTGCAAAGCCTTGGCAACGAGCCAACGCACTCGAGCCACAGCGGCGACGGCAGCCACCTGTTTATCAGCAACTATTCAGTGGTCGAAGACCCGGGCGGCACCCTCGCGGTGGTCCCGGTAGACGCTGACGGCCAGCTCAAACCCGTGGTGCAGATGAGCAGTCATCCGTCGAGCCGGGTCAATCCCGAGCGCCAGATGTCGGCGCACGTGCATTCGACGATTTCCTCGCCGGATGGCAAATACGTGTTCTCCAACGACTTGGGCGCAGACAAGATTTTTGTCTATCACTTCGATCCCAAGGCCAATCCGCAGCTGCCACTGACCCCGGCCAATCCGCCCTCGGTGTCATTGCCAGCAGGCAGCGGTCCGCGGCATTTGCTGTTCAGCGCCGATGGCAAACATGCCTGGCTGACCATGGAAATGAGCGCTCAGGTGGCGGTGTTCGATTATCAGGACGGCACGCTCAAGCAAACTCAGTTGGTTGACTTGGCGGCGGGGCAGCCGACTGCCGACAAGGCCGGCGCGGCACTGCACGCTTCCAAGGACGGCAAGTTCCTCTACGTCAGCAACCGTGGCACGGCGAATCAGTTGCTGGTGTTCGCCATCGACCCGGCGACCGCGCAGCTCAAGGAAGTGCAACGCCGTTCCGTGGAAGGCGACCACCCGCGTGAGTTCAGCCTCGACCCGAGTGGCAAATTCCTGCTGATCGCCAATCAGAAAAGTAATCAGATTGTTGTGGTCGAGCGCGATGCCAAAACCGGTCTGTTGGGCAAAACCGTGCAGAAACTGCCGATGGATGCGCCGAGCGATTTGAAGTTTTTGGTTCGTTAACAAGCTCGTCAACCAGTGCGTCAATACGCCGCAGGCCCCGGCTGATGGGGCCTGCGCTCTAGTATTAATCAGACTGATAACGGCTACTGTTACAAAGCATTTCAAGGTGCGGAGCCTCGGGCGTTAAGTTTGCTTCACGGCCTAACCAGGCAAGCAAACCAACTGACTCCGAGGAATACCGCCATGAACTTCAATCTCTTCTCCATCATCGCCGCATCCGCTATCTCTGCCACCGTTGCCCTGCCAGCCAGTGCCAACACTGAGATCAGCAGCAAAAAATCCCACACCCAGAGCTACACGCAAAAATATCTGCAACAAAGCGCTAACTTCTACGCCGCTTTGGACCACAAAACTCAAGCCTGAAATCTACTGAACGTTGCCTATAGGCGCTGCCGAAGGCTGTGATCTTTTGACTTTTATCAGCAAAAGATCGCAGCTTTCGGCAGCGCCTACGCGTGTGCGTTTTCCTGCTTCATCGGTTTTGTTCAGCGGCGATATAGACGCTTTTAATGATCAACCAGGTTGATGGTCACTATGGAAAACCCTGAGTGGTGAGCACAGTTTTTTTGATCGATTCTGTCGGCACTGAAACATGCCCACGGAGAACACCATGGCCCACGCAATCATCACTTCCGCCAAACACGGCGCCTACCTGGCCATCGGTCTCTACGTGGCCATGGTCCTCGTCATCAGCCTCTCGCCGCAAACGCAGCACGACCGTCAGGCACCGATTGAAGTCGCCTATCCCGGCGTCCAGTTCGAACACCGCGCCCAACAGAATGTGGTGGTCGATCGCGCAGACATTGCGGGAGTTGTCGGCGCATGAAAGGGCACAAACTCTGGGTCATTGCCTTTCTGGCGTTCATGACCAATGGCGCTTCGTTACTGGGGATCGGGCAGGGCTCGGCAGGTTCGGTGGCGCGGGCCATCGAATGCAATCACAACATTGCGCACAATATTCAGACGGCCAAGGCCTTGGGGCTGCTGGTGGGGAATCCGCCGATCAAGCGCAGCGCCGAGTTTCTCGGGCCGTTCCAGGTCGATTGCTCGACGCTGGGGATGTGCTCGGTGTTGGCTTGAGCACCCGCAAACACGACGCTGTAGGAGCATGGCTTGCCCGCGATGGCGTCCTTGAGAATGTCATCGCGAGCAAGCCTTGCTCCTGCGGGTACGCGGTCATTTCTTCATGATGGCGGTGAACAGTTCCGAGTCGAGGAACTGTTGCAGCCAGGCCTGCAATCGCGCATACGGCGTCTGCGCAAACCATTCCCGATCGACATGCGCAAACTGCCGCACGAACGGCAGCAGCGCCACATCCGCCAGGCTCGGGTGCTCGGCCAGCAAGTAATCCCGACCTCGCAGCAACTCATCCAGCGTGCGCAAAAACACCTCGCCTTCGGCCCGATACGTTTCCATCGGCTGCTCGGGATACCGCTCGGCGTATTTGTAGCGATTCAAATGCACCTTGAACACTTGATCATTTTCCTCGATCAGCGCCGCGATCCGTTGCTGCCCGACCGCGTCACCCGCGAGTAGCCAGTGCTCAGGATCGTTGTGCGCCAACGCCCAGTGCATGATCGCCAGGCTTTCATCAATCACCCGACCATCCACCGCCAGCACCGGCACCGTGCCTTTGCTCGACAACGCCAGCATCTCGGCCGGTTTGGCTTTCAGGCTGACTTCGACAATTTGCACCTCAACCGCGCAATAACGCAGCGCCATGCGGGCGCGCATCGCGTAGGGGCAGCGGCGGAAAGAATACAGCGTGGTCATTTGACCTCCAGCGTGCTCAAGCCATTGCCTTGGCGGCGGACCTGAATCTGCACCGGAATCCGTTCATGCATTTCCTGCACGTGGGAAATCACCGCGACCTTGCGCCCCTGCGCCTGCAAACCGTCGAGCGCGTCCATTGCCAGTTGCAGCGATTCCGGATCGAGGCTACCGAAACCTTCATCGATAAACAGTGATTCGATTTTCAACGTGCTCGACGCCATCGACGCCAGACCGAGCGCCAGGGCCAACGACACGAGGAAGGTTTCGCCGCCCGACAACGAATGCACCGAGCGCAATTCGTCGCCCATTTCCGTGTCCATCACCAGCAAGCCGAGCATGCTGCCGCCGCGTTTCAGACGATAGCGTCGCACCAGTTGGCGCAATTGCACGTTGGCGTGATGCACCAGCAAGTCGAGGTTGTAGGCCTGAGCGATCTTGCGGAACGTGTCGCCGGTCGCCGAGCCGATCAGCGCACTCAAACGCGCCCATCGCTGGTATTCGGTGTAGGCATCGGCGATCTGCTGCGCCAGGGCCTGATTGGCATTTTGCCGGCGCTGATCTTCAGCCTGCTCGGCACGCAATTCGGCGCACCGGTGCTCACTGACGCTGAACTGGTTTTGCAGTTCCGCCAGCGCGCTCGCCAATTGTTCGGCGTCGAGGTTGCCGTTGTGCTGCGCCTGATGCTGGAGCAGACGCTTGTCGCGTTCCTCCAGCAACACCTTGGCTTGTTCGATGGCTTTTTCGCTGCTTTGCAACAACTGCCGCAACTCACTGACCTGCTGATCGTCAACGCTCAGCAATGCTTCGAGACCACCGTCATCCAGCTGCGGATGCTGCGCGCGCCAGTCGGCAATTTTGCTGCTGAGCTCGCGATCCTCAGTTTCCAGCGCTTGCGAACGCTGTTGCTGCGCCTTGAGTTCGGCGGCCAATTGCACCAGCGCCGTGCGCACGCTTTGCAGCTCCTGATTGGCCGCGGATTCCGCTGCGCGAGCCTGTTCGACCGCCTGATCGAGTTGCTCCTGCCACTGCTCGGCGCTGGCATGTTCGCCGAGCAATTGTGCGAGTTTGTGCTCGCCAGTCTGTTGCTGTTCGGCCAGTACGTTGAACTGCTGTTGCACGGTTTGCAGGTGTTGCGCGCGGGTCTGCTGGCGATCCTGTTCTTTTTCCAGCATCTGTTGGCGCTGCTGCTGTTCGGCAAGTTCGTCGCGCTGCTGCTCAAGTTGCTGCAAGCGCTGGGCGATTTGCTGATCGAGCTGCATGAACGTCGCGGCCGGCTCGTTGCGCAGGGCTTCGAGCGTATCGGCCGGGAGCAGCGTGCTGAACGCCGTCAGTTCTTCGTCGAGGCGCTGGCGGTCGTTGCCCAACGCTTGCTGCTGATTGCTCAGGTGTTGCGCGGCTTGCTGGCTGGCGGTCTCGGCGTTGCGCAGTTGCTGCGCGAGGCGCGCGGCGTCCTGTTGCAACGTGAGCAGGGCGCTTTGGCGCTGTTCGTCCTGGCTGATGCTCTGGTTCAGTTGACTGTTTTGTTGCGCGAGCCAGGCGTCGCGTTTGGCCGCGTCCTGATTGAGCAACTGCGCCGACAGCGGGTGCGCTTCGAGGCTCGGCGTCAGGCTCTGTTGCTGGCTGGCGAGCTGTTCCTGCTGTTGCAGCAACTCTTTCTGCTGGGCGATCAAACCGCCGACTTCGGCGCGCAGCTCGGTAAGTTTTTCCTTCAGCACATCGACCGCTTGCTGCGCGTTGGTCAGCTCACTTTCGTCATGCCGGCCGAGGCTTTGCAGCAGCGCCTCGGGCTGATGATAAGGATGCTCGGGGCTGCCACAAACCGGGCACGGCTGATCGTCCTGCAACTGCGCGCGCAGTTCCTCGACACTTTCGCTGCGGGCCAGGCGCTGGCGTTCGAGCAATTGGCGGGTGACGTTCAGGGTCTGTTCGGCGACGGTCAGTTCGGACTTGGTTTTCACCCCGTCCTGGGTCAGGCGTTCGCGTTCCTGCTGGGCGGCGAGTTGGCGCTGTTGCAGCTCGGCACCGCGCTTGTCCAGATCTTGCTGACTGGCCCACAAGCGCGTCAGTTCTTCGAACCCGCGCAGTTGTTTGCGGTTGTCCTGCAGCAAGGTGCTCAACAGCTGGATTTGCTCGGCGACGGCTTCCGGCTCAGCACCGGCCTCCTTGTAAAGCACTTCCAGATTCTGCTTTTGCGCCGCCAGCGCTTCGGCGGCGTGCGTCGCGCGTTGCTCCAGATTGGCCAGTTCTTCCTGACCTTTGTTCAGGCGATTGCCGATCAACATCAGTTGTTGCAGGCGATCGCGGTAAGCATTCCAGGCATCGCTGAGCGGCGCCAGATGCCCGCTTTGCTCAAGCTCCGCGCCAATGCGCCGCAGACGTTCGGCGACCTGCTGTTGCTGGTCGAGCAAAGCTTGAATGGTGGTTTGGCCCTGCGTGCAGGCCTGCTCGGCTTGCTGCTTGAGGTCGGCGCTCGAACTCGTCTCGCGCACCAGGCGGGCGAGGGTGCTTTGCTCTTCAAAAGCCTGACGCAGCAGCGGCGCGTTTGTAGCGTGCTGGTTTTGCGCCTCGGTCAACGCGATGTGCGCGGTGCTCAGGCTCTGCTCGAGTTGAGTCTGGCGCTCGGTCAATTGCTGTTGCTGCTGCGTGTGCTGCAGGATCTGCGCGGCGAGCGGCGTGAGCTGCGCGACCAGTTCAGTCTTGCGCGCAAATTGATGGCGTTGCGGTGCCAGTTGCTCCAGCCGGGTCAGCTTCAAACGTTCGCCGGCCAGGCCTTCCCAATGCTGCTGGGCCGTGTGCAATTGCTCGGCGGCGCTTTGCTGTTCTTCCTGCAATTGGCGCAGCTGTTTGAGCCAGGTGTGTTGCTCTTCGAGTTGCTTGAGTTGCGCTTGCTGGAGCTTGAGTTGCTGCTGGGCTTCGTTGAAGCGCTCATCCAGTTCGGCGCGCGCCTCGGGCGCCAGCGGCGTGACGCCGGTGGCTTGATCCTGGAGCACTTTGTGCGCTTCACGCGCCTCTTTGGTCTTGTCGAACGCGCGCCGGCCCAAACGCGTGTAAAGCGCGGTGTCGGTGAGTTTTTCCAGCAATTCGCTACGGTCGTTGTCGTCAGCCTTGAGGAACGCGCTGAACTCGCTCTGGGCCAGCAGCACGGCGCGGGTGAACTGTTCGAAGTTCAGGCCCAGCGCGGCTTCGAGCTGGGTCTTGTACTCGCCTTTTTGACTTGCCAGCAACTGATCCTGATCGATATCGCGCAGGCTCTGGCGACTGGCTTGCAACTTGCCGCCAGCCTTTTCCCGAGCGCGATTGGCTTCCCAGCGCGCGCGATAGCGACGGCCATCGATGCCGACGAAATCAACTTCGGCGTAACCTTCGCCGGTCCCACGGCGCAGCAAAGTGCGCGGGTCGCCGGTGCCAATTTCGCCGTCGGCGTCCGGCACTTTGGCGTCGCGCCCGGTGTTGTTCAGGCGCGGCACGGCGCCGAACAGCGCCAGGCACAAGGCATCGAGCAAGGTGCTTTTGCCGGCGCCGGTCGGCCCGGTGATCGCGAACAGTCCGGCGCTGGCCAGCGGTTCGGCGGTGAAGTCGATTTCAAAAGGCCCGGCGAGCGAGGCGAGGTTTTTCAAGCGGATCGCGAGAATTTTCATGGCTGTTCGCGCTCCATTTGCACGTCTTGCAGCAGCTCGGCAAAGTCCTTGAGGGTTTGCTCGTCAACCTCGCTGCCGTAGTTGTCCTGCCACGCGCGGCTGAACAATTCCTGCGGCGAGAGCTGGTCCAGTTCGATCAGAGTGGCATTGTCATCAGCGCCGTCATTGCGCCCGGTGCCGGCGTATTCGGCGGCGATCCGCACCAGCCGCACGGCTTTGCCTTGCAGCGCGGTTTCCACTTGATAACGCAGATCGGGTTGCGGCTCGTCGAGGCGCACGCGCACTTCCAGCCACGGTTGGCGCTGCAGATCTTCGAGCAAATCAGTGTTCGGCAGTTCGGCCAGTTGCAGCAGAATCTCGGCCAGCGGTGCCGGGCCGATGCGCTGCAGATTGACCGCGCGCGGGATCAGTTTCGGTTCGACGCTGAGCAGGGTTTCGCCGTCGAGTTTGACGTCGAGAATCTGGTGTTGGTAATTGATCTCGGAGAACGACAGCGGAATCGGCGAGCCGCTGTAGCGGATGCGTTCTTCGCCGTTGACCTTCTGCGGTTTGTGCAGATGCCCGAGCGCGACGTAGCTGATGGTCGAGCCAAACAGGCTGGCGGGCAGCGCTTCGGCATTGCCGATGATCAGACTGCGCTCGGAGTCTTCCGAGACCGAACCGCCGGCCATGTGCGCGTGGCTGATGGCGATCAGCGCCTGCCCCGGCGTGCGTTTGGCGTTGGCTGCGGCGATCAGCCATTCGTGGACCTGCCCGATACCGCGCAAATAGTTGTCGCCCAACTGCGCGCCGGTCACTTCGGCCGGCCGCAGGAACGGCAGCGCCAGGCACCAGGCGCGAATGTCGCCACTGGCGTCGGGCAGCGGCAGCAACAGCCGTTCGGCATCAAGTTGGCCGTCATCCAGCCACAACACCCGACCCAGCGCGTGAGTGCGCAAGCGCCGCATCAACGGCGCGGGCAGTTCGATGCGCGAGCCGGAATCGTGGTTACCGGCAATCATCACGATGGTCAGCGACGGCTGCTGTTCGTGGGCGCCGACGATGAAATCGTAGAGGCGTTCCTGGGCTTTGACCGGCGGGTTGACCGTGTCAAAGATATCGCCAGCGATCAGTAACACGTCGGGCTGGTCCAGCTTCAGCTGGCGCAACAGCCATTCGAGAAAACAACCGTGCTCGAAATCGCGATCCTGGCCGTGCAGGTTCTGCCCAAGGTGCCAGTCGGAGGTGTGGAACAGACGCAAGGCAATCTCCGCAAACAATAAAGTGATGGCCGCGGGGGTAAACATGGGCGGCTAAAGGAGAGGGAGTTTACTGGCAAACACCGCGGATGTGGTCACGCATCACCTGTGGCGAGGGGGCTTGCCCCCGTTTGGCTGCGAAGCAGTCGTGCTTCAAATGATTCGATGGACTGGAATAAAACAACGGGGCCGCTTCGCGACCCAACGGGGGCAAGCCCCCTCGCCACAAAGAATGTGTTTATCCGCCGGGTTTGCGGCACGGATTCATCCGCCGCACTTCAGCAAAAATTTCGGTAATCGGTCGCCGAGGCTGGCGTTTGTGCAGTTGCCGCACTTGTTCGCTCATCCGCACCAGTTCTTCGCTGGGTTTGGCCCATTGTTCTTTCGGCAGCGGTTCCGACCACTGTTGCATAACTTCCGGCATGGCGTGCGGGGCCATTTTCTGGATGCGGCGGACTTCCCATTCGGTCACGTGGTTGGGGATCGTCCACAGGGTCATGACGTGGTACAGGTACCAGAAAAATCCCGAGAGCCGGTTGCGTTCGCCGTCGCGGATTTGCTGGTGCATGCGCATGCGCGCGTTGTGGAAAGTGTGCAGGCCTTCGTGCGGTGGGTCGCCGGGGTTTTGCAGGTCTAGCGGGTCCTGGATGGTCTTGAGGTCGTTGATTTCGTATTCCATGTAACCGCGAATCGCTTCCCAATGGCTGATGGCGATGGGTAGGCCGAAGCAGGGGAATTCGACGCTGGTAAGGGTTTCGCCATGCTGGAAACCGATGCCCATGCCGTATTGGCGCTGGATGCCGTATTGGGTCGCGCCTTGGGACTCGATGATCCACGCGGATAGGGATTCCCAAGGGACGAAGACGGGTTCGGTGGCGTCTTCGGGGTTGAAGCAGACTTCGCGGCGCTGGCGGTTGAAGCGGGTGGGGATGATTTGGAGACGTTTTTTGTGGTTGTGGTTCCAGATGCAGAGGCCAATGAGGAGGGCGGTTATGCCGGTTATTGTTGCATTTCCGTATGACGCTAGGAAAACGCCCTCCACTGAGTCCCAAATATCTTCCCACCCATATCCAAGTACTAATCCGAGGAATCCCCCGATGAGTGGAAAGATAAATGCCACCGCAAAAGCACCAGCAAATGGCCCTCCTAATGTCATCTGCCACATAAAAACTTGCGGCGACCCTAGGCCAAAGTCCATGTAGACATCATTTAATTCCCCAATGTGAGAGCCATGTGGTGAGAGCGGTGTAGGCAATGGCAGCGGTGAAAGATAAGTGATTTTTCCGCCGGGAAACGGCTCGACATCGCCTGCTTTTCGGGATTGCTCAAAGTGTGGCGTAGGCGACAGACGATCAATTTTGGTGGGCATGATCGGCCATCTCCAGCAAATGGGTTTCAATCAGCAACATCGGCGGGCGCTCAGTGACAGACTGGGCGGGTAGGGCGGGGTAACGGTCATCCCCGCGAGGGTTGAGAC
>NZ_MKGS01000035.1:0-10408 GCF_002836905.1 Pseudomonas sp. 43NM1
GCCTAACGCCATTCGTCCCCTCTCCCGCCGCGCAGTTGAAAAATTCTCCACCACCCCCATATGAGTTGGCATAAGGCATTTTCGCCCCGCTGCGTGGAGACTCTCCCTTGACCACCATCGTTTCAGTTCGCCGCCACGGCAAAGTCGTCATGGGCGGCGACGGCCAGGTTTCTCTCGGCAATACCGTGATGAAAGGCAACGCCAAGAAAGTCCGTCGCCTGTACCACGGCCAAGTCATTGCCGGTTTTGCCGGGGCCACCGCTGACGCCTTCACCCTCTTCGAACGTTTCGAAGGCCAGCTCGAAAAACATCAAGGTCACCTCGTTCGCGCCGCCGTCGAACTCGCCAAAGAATGGCGCACCGACCGCTCCCTCAGCCGCCTCGAAGCCATGCTCGCGGTCGCCAACAAAGACGCCTCGCTGATCATCACCGGCAACGGTGACGTGGTCGAACCCGAACAAGGCCTGATCGCCATGGGTTCCGGTGGCGGCTACGCTCAAGCAGCGGCCAGCGCCCTGCTGAAGAAAACCGATCTGTCGGCCCGGGAAATCGTTGAAACCGCGCTCGGCATCGCTGGCGACATCTGCGTATTCACCAACCACACCTTTACCATTGAGGAGCAGGACCTCGCCGAGTAAGCCTGTTTCGGCCACGCGCCACGGCTCGCTTTTGCTAGAGGACCGCCAAAAACTATGTCCATGACTCCCCGTGAAATCGTCCACGAACTCAATCGCCATATCATCGGCCAGGACGATGCCAAGCGCGCCGTCGCCATCGCGCTGCGTAACCGCTGGCGCCGGATGCAACTGCCGGAAGAGCTGCGCGTTGAAGTAACGCCAAAGAACATCCTGATGATCGGCCCGACCGGTGTCGGTAAAACCGAAATCGCCCGTCGCCTGGCCAAACTGGCCAACGCGCCGTTCATCAAGGTCGAAGCGACCAAGTTCACCGAAGTCGGCTACGTTGGCCGCGACGTCGAATCGATCATTCGTGACCTCGCCGACGCCGCGCTCAAGCTGCTGCGCGAACAGGAAATGACCAAGGTTCGCCACCGCGCCGAAGACGCCGCCGAGGACCGCATCCTCGACGCCCTGCTGCCGCCAGCGCGCATGGGTTTCAGCAACGAAGAATCGACCTCGTCGGCCGATTCCAATACCCGTCAGCTGTTCCGCAAGCGCCTGCGCGAAGGTCAGCTGGATGACAAGGAGATCGACATCGAAGTCGCCGAAGTGGCGGGCGTCGATATCTCCGCGCCGCCGGGCATGGAAGAGATGACCAACCAGTTGCAGAGCCTGTTTGCCAATATGGGCAAGGGCAAAAAGAAGAGCCGCAAGCTCAAGGTCAAGGAAGCGCTGAAACTGGTGCGCGATGAAGAAGCCGGGCGTCTGGTCAACGAAGAAGAGTTGAAGGCCAAGGCGCTGGAAGCAGTCGAGCAGCACGGCATCGTCTTCATCGACGAAATCGACAAGGTTGCCAAGCGCGGTAATTCCGGCGGCGTCGATGTTTCCCGTGAGGGTGTGCAGCGCGATTTGCTGCCGCTGATCGAAGGCTGCACCGTGAACACCAAACTGGGCATGGTCAAGACTGACCACATCCTGTTCATCGCGTCCGGCGCGTTCCACTTGAGCAAGCCGAGCGATCTGGTGCCGGAACTGCAAGGTCGTCTGCCGATTCGCGTCGAGCTCAAAGCGCTGACGCCGGAAGACTTCGAACGCATTCTCAGCGAACCGCATGCCTCGTTGACCGAGCAATATTGCGCACTGCTGAAAACCGAAGGCCTGGGCATCGAGTTCCAGCCGGACGGGATCAAGCGCATCGCCGAGATCGCCTGGCAGGTCAACGAGAAAACCGAAAACATCGGTGCCCGTCGCTTGCACACGCTGCTTGAGCGTCTGCTTGAAGAGGTGTCGTTCAGCGCCGGTGATCTGGCCAGCGCGCATGACGACAAGGTGATCTTGATCGACGCCGCCTACGTCAACAGCCACCTCGGCGAATTGGCGGAAAACGAAGACCTGTCCCGCTACATTCTGTAAGCCAACTTACCTGCCAACGCGGACCGTGCGGGAGCGGGCTTGTTGTGGCGAGGGGGCTTGCCCCCGTTCGACTGCGAAGCAGTCGTAAAGAGGTGCGCTTTGCGCCCCAACGGGGGCAAGCCCCCTCGCCACACTAGCCCGCGCCCACATTCGAACCGAGCTCGCCCCATTGAATGGATCGCCGGTCATGACCCTACTCCCCACCGACATCAAACTGCACAAAGCCTCGAAAACCCTGTCGCTGAAATACGCGTCCGGCGAGGAATTTCATTTGCCCGCCGAATTTCTGCGCGTGCATTCGCCTTCCGCCGAGGTCCAGGGCCACGGCAAACCGATCCTGCAATTTGGCAAGATCGCGGTAGGCCTGAGCAAGGTCGAGCCGGCCGGTCAGTACGCCCTGAAGTTGACCTTCGACGACGGCCACGACAGCGGCCTGTTCACTTGGGAATACCTCTACCAACTGGCGGTGCGCCAGGAAGATCTGTGGAACGATTATCTTGCCGAACTCAAAGCGGCCGGCAAAACCCGCGATCCGAGCCAGTCCGTCGTCAAGCTGATGCTCTAGCTCAGGCCTCTCGCTCTTTAGAGCGCATTTTCTAATTTCATCTGTTTGAATGCTCCGCTACGGTGCCGAGGATCGGCCCGCTTGCGAAAAAAATTAAACTCGGGTAACCAATGGAACTGGCAAGTTCCCTGCAACGCTCTGTGATGTGAAAAGCGGCGTAATTGCAGAATCAACGGTCAACCCGAGCAGCAGTACCCGACATTGGCTGCGTGACGATGCAGCCGGGCTCAGGTACTCGTCTCAGGACAATGGAGCGTCGTAGATGAGTAACAAGAACAACGATGACCTGAAGTACCAAGCCTCGGAAAACACCCTGGGGCTTAATCCTGTTGTTGGGCTGCGTGGAAAGGATCTACTGGCTTCTGCTCGAATGGTATTGCGCCAAGCCATCAAACAACCGATTCACAGCGTCAAGCATGTCGCGCATTTCGGTCTTGAACTCAAAAACGTGCTGTTCGGCAAATCCGAACTGCAGCCTCCCGGTGATGACCGTCGCTTTGTCGATCCGGCCTGGAGCCAGAACCCGCTTTATAAACGTTATCTGCAGACTTACTTGGCCTGGCGCAAAGAGCTGCACGCCTGGATCGACGACAGCAGCCTGTCGCCCAAAGACGTCGCGCGCGGGCATTTCGTGATCAACCTGATGACCGAAGCCATGGCCCCGACCAACAGTGCGGCCAACCCTGCTGCGGTCAAACGCTTCTTTGAAACCGGCGGCAAGAGTTTGCTCGACGGCCTCTCGCACCTCGCCAAAGACCTCGTGCACAACGGCGGCATGCCGAGCCAGGTCAACATGGGCGCGTTCGAAGTCGGCAAATCGCTGGGCGTGACCGAAGGCGCGGTGGTATTTCGCAACGACGTGCTGGAGCTGATCCAGTACCGGCCGATCACCGAGCAAGTGCACGAACGGCCGTTGCTGGTGGTGCCGCCGCAGATCAACAAGTTCTACGTATTCGACCTCAGCCCGGACAAGAGCCTGGCGCGGTTCTGCCTGCGCAATAACGTGCAGACGTTCATTGTCAGTTGGCGTAACCCGACCAAGGAACAGCGCGAATGGGGCCTCTCGACGTACATTGAAGCGCTCAAGGAAGCGGTCGATGTGGTCACCGCGATCACCGGCAGTAAAGACGTGAACATGCTCGGCGCCTGCTCCGGCGGCATCACTTGCACCGCGCTGCTCGGGCATTACGCGGCGATTGGCGAGAAAAAGGTCAACGCCCTGACGCTGCTGGTGAGCGTGCTCGACACCACGCTGGACAGCGACGTCGCACTGTTTGTCGATGAACAAACCCTCGAAACCGCCAAGCGCCATTCCTATCAGGCCGGCGTGCTCGAAGGTCGCGACATGGCGAAAGTGTTCGCGTGGATGCGCCCCAACGATCTGATCTGGAACTACTGGGTCAACAATTACCTGTTGGGCAACGAGCCACCGGTGTTCGACATTCTGTTCTGGAACAACGACACCACGCGCTTGCCCGCCGCGTTCCACGGCGACCTGATCGAGATGTTCAAAAGTAATCCACTGATTCGCCCGAATGCACTGGAAGTGTGCGGCACGCCGATTGACTTGAAGCAGGTCACCGCCGACATCTTTTCCCTGGCCGGCACCAACGACCACATCACGCCGTGGAAGTCTTGCTACAAGTCGGCGCAATTGTTTGGCGGCAATGTCGAGTTCGTGTTGTCCAGCAGCGGCCACATCCAAAGCATTCTGAACCCGCCGGGTAATCCGAAGTCACGATATATGACCAGCGCCGAGATGCCGATGAAGGCTGAGGACTGGCAGGAAAACTCCACTAAACATACCGATTCCTGGTGGTTGCACTGGCAGGCATGGCAGGCCGAGCGTTCCGGCAAGTTGAAGAAATCCCCGACCAGCCTTGGTAACAAAACCTACACCGCCGGCGAAGCTGCGCCGGGCACTTACGTACACGAGCGGTAACTGAAACCCCACCCTTCTGTAGGAGCAAAGTTTGCTCGCGATCGCGGTCGATCATTCAACATTAATGTCGACTGGACTGACGCCTTCGCGAGCAAGCTTCGCTCCTACAGGGACCGGGGATGAATAACACCCACAGGGCCTGAAGCATGCCGCAACCGTTCGTTTTTCGTACCGTCGACCTGGATGGCCAGACCCTCCGCACTGCGGTACGCCCCGGCAAGCCTCACTTGACGCCCTTGCTGATTTTCAACGGCATCGGCGCTAACTTGGAGCTGGTGTTTCCGTTCGTCGCGGCACTGGACCCGGACCTCGAAGTCATCGCTTTCGACGTTCCCGGGGTCGGCGGCTCGTCGACGCCGAATCGTCCTTATCGCTTTCCCGGCCTGGCGAAACTCACCGCGCGCATGCTCGATTATCTCGACTACGGGCAAGTCAACGTGATCGGCGTGTCGTGGGGCGGCGCCCTCGCGCAGCAGTTCGCCTATGACTATCCCGAGCGCTGCAAAAAACTCGTGCTCGCAGCTACTGCGGCGGGCGCGGTGATGGTGCCGGGCAAACCGAAAGTGCTGTGGATGATGGCGAGCCCACGGCGCTATATCCAGCCATCGCACGTGATCCGCATCGCGCCGATGATCTACGGCGGCTCGTTCCGCCGCGACCCGACGCTGGCGGCCAATCACGCGGCGAAAGTGCGTTCGGCAGGCAAGCTCGGTTACTACTGGCAACTGTTCGCCGGCCTCGGCTGGACCAGCATTCACTGGCTGCACAAGATCCACCAGCCGACGCTGGTGCTGGCCGGCGACGACGATCCGCTGATCCCGCTGATCAACATGCGCATGCTCGCCTGGCGAATTCCCAACGCGCAGTTGCACATCATCGACGACGGTCACCTGTTCCTGATCACCCGCGCCGAAGCGGTGGCGCCGATCATCATGAAATTCCTCGAGGAAGAACGGCAGCGTGCGGTGATGCATCCGCACCCGGCGCCATTGGGCGGCTGAGCCACCGTTGGGTCGATGGAAACCGCGCGGCAGGACGCCGCGCCGCGCAACAACCCGCTACAGCGTCT
This sequence comes from Pseudomonas sp. 43NM1, assembly GCF_002836905.1. Taxonomy (NCBI): domain Bacteria; kingdom Pseudomonadati; phylum Pseudomonadota; class Gammaproteobacteria; order Pseudomonadales; family Pseudomonadaceae; genus Pseudomonas; species Pseudomonas sp. 43NM1. Next base: position 5,610 of record NZ_MKGS01000035.1, read on the forward strand.
ATGGTGTTCTGGTTCGGTGTGTTTGTTTTTGGCCTGAAGACGAAGGAGTGTTGATTCATGCGCGAAAAACCAGTGAGGGAGTTTTTGCCCACTCCCGCCGCGTTCATCAACGCGCAGAGTGCAATTACCGGTCTGCGCGGCCGGGATATGTTGTCGACCCTGCGCAGCGTTGCCGCTCATGGTTTGCGCAACCCGCTGCACAGTGCGCGCCACGCGTTGAAGTTGGGCGGCCAGTTGGGCCGTGTGTTGCTGGGCGAAACCCTGCACCCGACCAACCCGCACGACAGCCGTTTTGCCGACCCGGCATGGAGCCTCAATCCGTTTTATCGGCGCAGTTTGCAGGCTTACCTGAGCTGGCAGAAAGAGGTTAAGAGCTGGATCGACGAAAGCAACATGAGCCCCGACGATCGCACCCGCGCGCACTTCGCGTTCGCCCTGCTCAACGACGCCGTGTCGCCGTCCAATACGCTGCTCAATCCGCTGGCGCTCAAGGAGATCTTCAACTCCGGCGGCAACAGCCTGATCCGTGGCGCCGGGCACCTGATCGACGACTTCCTGCACAACGACGGCTTGCCCCGGCAGGTCACCAGACAAGCCTTTGAAATCGGCAAGACCGTCGCCACCACTACGGGCTCGGTGGTGTTTCGCAACGAGTTGCTGGAGCTGATCCAGTACAAACCGATGAGCGAAAAGCAGTATTCCAAACCGCTGCTGGTGGTGCCGCCGCAGATCAACAAGTACTACATTTTCGACCTCAGTCCGCACAACAGCTTCGTCCAGTTCGCCCTGAAAAACGGCCTGCAAACCTTCATGATCAGCTGGCGCAACCCGGACGTGCGCCATCGTGAATGGGGGCTGTCGAGCTATGTCGAAGCGGTCGAAGAAGCGATGAATGTCTGCCGCGCAATCACTGGCGCGCGCGAAGTGAACCTGATGGGCGCCTGCGCTGGCGGGCTGACGATTGCCGCGCTGCAAGGGCATTTGCAGGCCAAACGGCAATTGCGGCGGGTGTCGAGCGCGACGTATCTGGTGAGTTTGCTCGACAGTCAGATGGACAGCCCGGCGACGTTGTTTGCCGATGAGCAAACCCTGGAAGCGGCCAAGCGCCGCTCGTATCAGAAAGGTGTGCTGGACGGCCGCGACATGGCCAAGGTATTCGCCTGGATGCGCCCCAACGACTTGATCTGGAGCTATTTCGTCAACAATTACCTGCTCGGAAAACAGCCGCCAGCGTTCGACATTCTCTACTGGAACAACGACAACACGCGCCTGCCTGCGGCGTTTCATGGCGACTTGCTGGACTTCTTCAAGCACAACCCGCTGAGCCACGCGGGCGGTCTGGAAGTGTGCGGCACGCCGATCGACCTGCAGAAAGTCACGGTCGACAGTTTCAGCGTCGCCGGCATCAACGACCACATCACGCCGTGGGACGCGGTGTATCGCTCGACCCTGCTGCTGGGTGGCGAGCGGCGTTTTGTGCTGTCCAACAGCGGCCACGTGCAGAGCATTCTCAACCCGCCGTCCAACCCCAAAGCCAACTTCATCGAGAGCCCGAAGCTCACCAGCGACCCACGCGCCTGGTACTACGACGCCAAGCAAACCGACGGCAGTTGGTGGACGCAATGGCTGGAGTGGATTCAGCAGCGCTCGGGCGCACAAAAAGAAACGCAAATGGCCCTCGGCAACCCGGCCTACCCACCGATGGAAGCCGCACCCGGCACCTACGTGCGCGTGCGCTGACGTTCAACAACCCACGGCCGGCGCTGGCCGTGGCCTGACTCGACCATTAAGAAGACTGGATGAAAACCCGCGACCGGATCCTCGAATGTGCCCTGCAGTTGTTCAATCAAAAAGGCGAACCAAACGTTTCCACCATGGAAGTTGCCAATGAAATGGGGATCAGCCCGGGCAACCTCTACTACCACTTCCACGGCAAGGAGCCGCTGATTCTGGGGTTGTTCGAACGCTTCCAGAACGAACTCGCACCGCTGCTCGATCCGCCGTCCGACGTCGAACTGGCGCCGGAAGATTACTGGCTGTTTCTGCACTTGATCGTCGAGCGCCTGGCGCACTACCGGTTCCTGTTCCAGGACCTGTCCAACCTGGCCGGCCGCCTGCCCAAACTGGCGAAAGGCATCCGCAACCTGCTCAATGCACTGAAACGCACGCTGGCCTCATTGCTGGCAAGGCTGAAAGCGCAGGGGCAACTGGTCAGCGACACCCAGGCGTTGGGGCAACTGGTGGAGCAAATCACCATGACCCTGCTGTTTTCACTGGACTACCAGCGGATTCTTGATCGCGAGGGCGAAGTCAGATTGGTGGTGTACCAGATCATGATGCTGGTAGCGCCGCACCTGCTGCCGCCGGTCAAAGCGGCTACCGAGCAGTTGGCGCTGCAATATCTGGAAGAACATGAGTGAGCTTGCGTAGCCCTTCGAATCAATAAAAGCCTTTCTTTGTTTAGGATAATTGCCTAGTTTAGCTGCGCAGCTAAACTAGCAATAACGCATAAACAAAAATGCATCCTCGTTACTCACTCGGACTCGCGTTATGCCAAATGAGTTTTTTGACCAGGCCCGGCAGCCGTTGATTGAAGGCTTCATCGAGTCATTGCAGAACGCGACGGGGGCCAAGGTTCTCCACCGAAGACACGCTGCCGGTATTGATCGCGGCGTTGATTTGCTGTTGACCTTGGATACGCCGGACGGCAACTGGGACGTTGCAGTCGAAATCAAACGCGCCGTTTATCCACGCGATATCCGTGATGCTTTAGAGGCGCTCCAACGCTACGGCGCCGAGAACGCAGAAAAGCGAAATGCAACGACGATTATCCCGATGGTGATCGCCGAAAAGATCAGCCAAGGCGCCCGCGAAGAGTTGAAGAACTCGGGCGCTGGCTACTACGACGCTAGCGGCTCCTTGTATTTTCGTCATGAACGGTGGCTGATCAATATCGATCGCCCCGCCGCTGCGTCTGCACGGAAAACGCAGCGAGTTCCCCTGTTCAGCGGGGCGAAAGAAATGGTCGTCCATGCACTGCTGCACAGCAAAGGTGAATGGTTCACAGGACTGGAATTGGCGGAACGTTCTGAGACGTCAGTATTTACCGTGTCGTCGGTCTTGCAGGAATTGGAGCTGCGCGAATGGGTGGAATCAGAAGGCAGTGGCCGCCTCCTTCGCCGCCGACTTTGCCGGGCCGGGGATTTATTGGACGCATGGGCCGAGGCGTGGCAGCAACGCAAGGAGAACAGGTCCAACTGGTATTTCTTTTCTTCCAACCCCAGACAACTGCTCGAGAACCTCGCCCGCAAAGCGCCGAAGTCGAGTAGCGCCAGTTGGGCGTTTACCGGAGCCATCGCTGCCAATTACCTGTCACCGCTACTGACCCAAGTAGATCTAGCCGAACTGGAAACATTACCTGGAACTCAGGCGCAACTCGCAGACGCTCTGGGTTTGAAGCCGGCGGAGAAAGGCAACAACGTCGTACTGATCGAACGCTCGGGCGCCGGGATGCTGTTCCGGCGCCACGACCCACAATCAGGCGCGTGGCTCGCCAGCGAGTTCATTCAATACCTCGACTTGCAAGATGGACGAGGCCGCAACGCAGAGTTGGCGACTCAACTTCGACACGACATTTTGAAGGTCTGAATTCATGGCTCTAGCTCCAAAACCCAAGACTGCAGCGGGCTACTCGTTAGAACACGCCGACGCCTGCGAGCAAGTTCTGGTGACATTGCTCGGTGCGTTCGGAGGATTGAAATCCACTTTGCGGCTGGTGGGAGGACTGGTCCCTCGCTACCTCACACCACAAATGCCTCCCGACGTCCCGCCGCACTTCGGAACCTCTGATGTAGATATCGTCTTGAACCTGCAAGTCATCGCAGAGGGCAATGGCTACGTATCACTCGCGCAGCAACTCAAGGACAGGGGGTTTGAGCCCTTTGAAGATGACAACGGTTGGAAATCGGCATGGCGCTGGATGCGAAAACTGTCGGAGAAGGAGTATGTGCTTGTGGAGTTTCTGCGCGGCGCCGATGCGCAATGTCGCGCATTCGACATAAAACTCCTCGACGGTGAAGCTGTTTCCGCACTTGCGATTGAGCACGCGGAAATCGTCCATGACTGGTTCGATAGCAGGGAAATCAAAGCGCCGCTGCTCGATGAAGGTGGCATATCCATTGAAGTCATCCGCTATGCAGATGTGGTCGCGTTCATCATTCTCAAAGCACTCGCATTTGATAGTCGTGGCGAACCGAAAGATGCTGGCGACCTGCTCCACGTCATGCGTTATGCCGGACCTCCTGATTACATCGCGGCAAAATTTATCGACAAGTTTCTTAGCGGTCAGCACCGTCCAGCGCTGCTGGCAGGACTCGACGCATTGCAAAAGAAGTTTGCCGAAGGCAATGGTGTGGAAGGTTATGAACTGACGGGGCCGGTCAAATATGCGCAGTTCCTGTTTGGTCGCGGCGAAGAACAAACAGATGAACGTGTGGCAGCGCAACGTTATGCCTCGGGACTTGTGACACATGTGCTCGAATTGATCCGCGAGGGTACTGCTTAGATATCAAATGAAAAAAACGCCCGACCTTCGCAGGCCGGGCGTTTTCTTGAGTCCTGAAAATCAGGACTGACTGGTTGGGGTCGCCGGGGTTGGCGTCGCAGTCGGGGTTGCAGCAGGGGTCGGCGCGGCAGCGGAGTTCGCTGAAGTGGCCGGGGTGGCCGGTTTGGCGGCAGGCGCTGCTGGTTTTGGCGCGGCAGCTTTGGCAGCGGCCGGTTTCTTCGCAGCAGGTTTTTTC